>JAGXII010000171.1 GCA_024635735.1 Christiangramia sp.
GCACCATTTCTTCGGAAAGCCCCATTTTATCCAGAACTTCTTTAGCCAGTTTTCCTTTTGGGAAATTCCATAGTGCAGCTTCAGACAAGCCCGAAGTGGTAGTTTGTGCAACCCCTGATAGTTTAGCCGCAATAAAATCTCCTGGAAGCATCATATATCTCGCTTCAGCATATACTCCAGGTTCATTCATTTTCACCCACTTCAGTTTAGAAGCGGTAAAGTTTCCTGGACTACCCAGAATCTGTTGCTGGCAGTTTTCTTTTCCTATTGCTTCAAAAGCATCGTTACCAATATCTACTGCCCTACTGTCACACCAGATGATAGAAGGTCTAACGGGATTGAGATTCTCATCTGTAAGTACCAAACCATGCATTTGGTAGGCGATACCAATTGCTTTAATTTTTTTCAGATCTATCTGATGCTTCTTCGAAATTCCTCCAAGGCCTTCTTTTACATATTTCCACCATATTTCAGGATTTTGTTCTGCCCACCCGAATTTTGGAGCAATTATTTCCATTTCAGATTCTGGAAGCATTTCCGAGCAAATGACTTCGCCTTTTTCAGCATCAAATACTGAAAGTTTTACGGAAGAACTTCCTAAGTCTATTCCTAAAAAAAACATATACTATTACTAATTTTTGATTCTGATTTATTCTCCATTAAAAAAGATCATAACCGCAGCGACGATGGCCACAACAATTATGGAAATTACAATGTCTTTCCAGTTATAACTGTTCTTGTTATTACATCTTTCCTCATCGGTAATTGTAGAGAAGGTCATATTAAGTGTCTTCTCTGCGCTAGGCTCCTTAGTAAGCAAACTTACCACCACCAGTAATACGATGCAGAAAAGAAAGAACCAGGCTCCAAATGCCAGAAAGTTAATATCTCCAAGGTAATACAAGATTCCGTCAGGATTGAGACTGTTTTTTATAATTTCAAGAAAAATCCTGGAAGCTCCCACGATTAGTCCAACCACCAGGGTTGTAAAAGCAGCGGGAGCATTAATCCTCTTATAGAAAATACCAAGTAAGAATACTGCAGTAATCGGCGGTGCGATGTAAGACTGTACACTTTGTAAATATTCATATAATACTCCGGAGATATTCGCCATAATCGGGATCCAGATGATCCCGATAATTACCACGACCACTGTTGCGATTTGCCCGGTTCTTACCAATTTTTTCTCAGGGGTATTGGGTCTTAATTTTTTATAGATATCTACCGTAAATAAGGTGGAGCACGAGTTAAAAACCGAAGCAAGAGAACTCATAAGAGCCGCAAGTAAACCGGCAGCAACCAAACCTCGTAACCCAGAGGGCAATAAATTACTCATTAATACTGGAAATGCTTCATCTGGAGAATCCCACTGCAATTCACCTCTCATTTTTAAGGTAAGCGCGATGATACCGGGAATCAAAAATAAAAATACAGGAAGTAGTTTTAAAAGAGCTCCGAAAATGGTTCCTCTTCTGCCCTCCTTAATATTTCTGGCTGTTAGGGTTCTTTGAACGATATATTGATCTGTACACCAATACCAAATCCCCACGATAGTACTTGAAATCAACAACGTTGGCCACGGAAAATCGGGATCGCTTGCAGATCTCCACATATCAAGATATTCAGGCCCCACAGTTTCCTGTATACTGCTCCAGCCTCCAACGGTATCTAAACCTACAATAGTTAATGTCGCAGCTCCAATTACAAGAACCACAGCCTGTAAAGCTTCCGTATAAACCACGGCTTTCATTCCTCCAAGCACTGTGTAAATTCCTGTAAGGACTACGGTTGAAAGTGCTCCGGTCCAGAAATCTATCCCAAGTAAGGCCGAAACCACTATTCCCCCCGCATAAATAGTAACCGATATTTTAGTAAGAACATAGGCTATTATTGAAAATATAGACAGTACCCATCTTGATCTGGCATCAAATCTTTTTTCTAAGAATTCAGGCATTGTGAACACTCCACTACGTGCATAAAAAGGCAGGAAGACCCATCCTAATAAAAGCACTACCCAGGCATGTAATTCATATATAAGCATGGGCAGTTTGTCGCCAGCCCCAGCTCCGGCTAATCCTACTACATGTTCCGAGCCAATGTTGGAAGCGAAAATAGAAGCTCCAACAACAAACCATCCTACATTCCTTCCCGCAAGAAAATAATCTTCAGTATTATCTTTATTACTTCTAATAACCCAGACAGCTATTCCGGCCAGGATAAGAAAATAAAAGCAAATAAAAATCCAGTCAAGAGAATCTAAGGTTTGCATATTCTTAATTAAATTAAAATTAATAGATAAAATACCAATAACTTATAGTATATTTGACTACAAGTGTAGTAAATATTTGCTTAGTTTTTAGGTTTAGACTATAGTAATTTAGCTTTCAATATGTTATTTAAATAAATAAAATTCATTTTTCACACTGAATCCTTCAATTATATTTGAATAATGAAGAAAAAACTGATCAATCAGGAGACCGGAGAACTTGAGAGCAGTAGTGTTATGAAATCTATTACTATAGATTGCGTAATTTTTGGGTTCCAGAATGGAAGTCTTGAAATTTTACTCGTAAAACATGGTAGAGGGATTAGAAAAGGTGACTGGGGCTTGCCTGGTGGCTGGATCAAAAAGAATGAAGGCATAGATGAAGCAGCCATCCGGTTGCTCAAAGAGCTCACGGGACTTCAAAATATATTCCTGGAACAGCTAAAGGCCTTTGGAAAACCCGATCGTTTTCCCATGGGCCGTGTTATTACAATTGGATATTATGCTTTGATCAATAAAGAAAAATACAACATAAAGGCTGGATTTACTGCTTCAGAAGCAGTTTGGTTTAAAATTGATAAAATTCCAGGTCTTATTTACGACCACAATGAGATTCTTAATTTTAGTATTCAGCAATTAAGAAGAAGAGTAAAGCAGGCTCCAATTGGTTTTAATTTACTACCCGAAAAATTTACTTTGTTACAGTTAATGAAGTTATACGAAGAAATATTAGGCATACCAATGGACAAACCTAATTTCCGTAGAAAATTTTTAGGTATGAAACTGCTGATAGATCTAAAAGAAAAGCAAAAAGATGTTTCACATCGTGCTGCAAAACTTTACCGTTTTGATAATAATACTTATAAAAAATTGACGGATAAAGGATTCAATTTTGAATTCTAAATAATGCCTTTTTGGCAAGAAAAGTTAAGTTTTAGTTCATTATTTGATTAAGTTATATTTCAGTTTATGAAATCCGATTATTTTAATAACCAGTTTTCATCAGTAGAAGATTTAAGGACGAAAGCAAAAATGCGCATGCCCAATTTTGCTTTCGAATATTTAGACGGTGGTGGCAATGAAGATGTAAATATTACCCGAAATACTTCTAAAATCCGAAAAGTCAAATTACAAGCCAGATATCTGTATAAATTTTTAAATGACGGAAGGTGGTTGAACTACTCTTTATCATGGATTCTTTAATAAAAATTGGAGAAATAAAATCAAAAAAGAAAGAAGTTTCAAGATTAAAATTTCTTTCTTTTTTACACCGGGATCTGTAAAAAAGTGTATAATCTTATTTTAAAAACTGTTCATGAGTTTAAAAAAATTACCATTATTCCTACTCATCTTTACGGCATTAGTTTCGTGCCAGGATGAAACGGAAATAAAAGATTCTCAGCATAGAAAAGTAGCTTTTAATTCCGGCTGGCAGTTTCATTTGAATGACTCTGTAAAAGACCAGGATACTATTTCAGAAAATACCCGGTGGAGAAATATCGAGTTGCCTCACGACTGGAGCGTGGAAGGTGAGTTTGATAAAAAAAACCCTGCCGGAATAGGTGGTGGGGCTCTACCAGGTGGATTGGGTTGGTATAAAAAAAGCTTTAAGGTTGATGCTGAAGACAGCACAAAACTAACATCAGTTACTTTTGATGGGGTTTATCAGCACAGCGATGTATGGATCAATGGCCATCATCTCGGAAACCGCCCCAATGGCTATATAGGTTTTGAATATAACCTTACTCCCTATCTCAATTATGGCGAGAAGGAAAATGTTATACTGGTAAAAGTTGATAATTCTATCCAACCTAATTCACGCTGGTATTCAGGTTCTGGAATCTATAGAAATGTGTGGTTGGAAACCACCAATAAACTGCATATCCCACAATGGGGAAGTTTTATTTCTACTCCCGCAGTTAGCAAAGACAGTGCTTCGGTTAAAATTCAGCTCACTGTTGCTAATGCTTATGCGGAAGCCAAGACTGCCACAATAAGTACTTCATTTTATTATGAGGGTACTAAAATTACTTCTGTTTCCGAAGAAATTAATATCGACGCAGATTCAGAAAAGAAAATCACTCAAAACAGCAGCATCCAAAATCCAAAATTATGGTCTGTTGAAAACCCTAAGCTTTATAAAGCCATTACTAAAATTTCAATAAATGGCGAACCCGTAGACCGTTATGAAACTACTTTCGGTGTAAGAAGCTTTCGCTTTGACGCTGAAAAAGGTTTTATTCTAAATGGAAAACGGGTGAAAATAAAAGGGGTTTGCCTTCACCATGATCTTGGTCCCTTAGGATCCGCGGTAAACACAAGGGCTATTGAGAGACAGCTGGAGATTTTGAAAGAAATGGGAGTAAATGGAGTAAGGACCTCTCATAATCCACCTGCACCGGAACTGCTGGATTTGTGTGACAAAATGGGCTTTATCGTCATGGACGAAGCTTTTGACATGTGGGAAAAGGCAAAAACTGAAAACGATTACAGCAATAGCTGGGAAAAGTGGCACGAAAAAGATCTAAAAGATCAGATTTTGCGCGACCGCAATCACCCCAGTGTCTTTATTTGGAGTATTGGAAACGAAATTCCCGAACAATGGAATGATCACGGAGCTGAAATCGCTGACGAATTAGCAGGTATCACCCGCAAACTAGATCTAACCAGACCCATTACAGCGGCTATGAATCCCGCAAACCAGGGGAACAAAATAGCAACTTCGGGAGCTTTGGATATTATTGGGTACAACTATGCGCATGAAACATACACTAATCACAGGGAAAATTTTCCAGATATGCCTTTTATCGCCACCGAAACCACTTCGGCTTTGGAGACAAGAGGCTATTATGAATTTCCTTCAGACACCATTAAAATATGGCCGGTGAGCTGGGATAAAGTTTTTTCTGAAGGAAATCCTGATAATACGGTTTCGGCATTTGACCAGGTAAGAACGCCCTGGGGTTCTACCCATGAAGCGACCTGGAAAGTGATTAAAAAGCACGATTATCTTTCCGGATTTTATATCTGGACCGGTTTTGATTATATTGGTGAACCCACACCCTATATCTGGCCTTCCAGGAGTTCCTACTTCGGAATTGTTGATCTTGCCGGTTTTCCTAAAGATATTTATTACATGTATAAAAGTGAATGGACAGATGATCCTGTGCTTCATATTTTGCCTCACTGGAACTGGGAAGAAGGACAAACCGTAGATGTTTGGGCCTATTATAATAATGCCGATGAAGTTGAATTATTTCTGAATGGAAAATCTATGGGCACTAAACATAAGGAAGGTGACGATTTACATGTGATGTGGCGTTTCCCTTTTGAACCCGGTACCTTAAAAGCCTTCTCCAGAAAAAATGGCGAAGTGGTTCTTGAAAAAGAAGTAAAAACAGCCGGAGAACCGTCAAAACTTAATCTAACGGCAGACAGGCAAACCATAAAAGCCGATGGTAATGATCTTTCCTTTATCACGGTAAGCATTACCGATGAAAAAGGAACCCTTGCTCCGCGAGCAGATAATCTTATAAAATTCAGCCTGGAAGGAAATGGTAAAATCGTAGGGGTGGCTAGTGGTGACCCCACCAATCATGAATCCTTTAAAGGCACTGAACATAGTGCAATGAACGGCAAAGCCCTCGTTGTGGTGCAGTCAGAAAAAGAAGTCGGAAATTTAAAACTTACGGCAACTTCGGAAGGCTTAAAAGATGCCAGTTTAACAATAACCCTTAACTAATTTCAACAATATGAACCCTCATAAAATTTCCATATTCAGTAATAAATACATCACCGGAATTTCCTTAAGCCTACTTTTGGGAATTTCTGCGGTTTCCAATATAAATGCTCAAATTCAGAATGCTGATGTGCTTAATGCACCGCCAGATATGAGTGAGGATTTTGAAGATTATTCCAACACCTTTTATTTTGCCGATGAGCTTACCTCATTTGATCCAACTACCGGAAAAGGAACTGTGAAATACTTGCGTAACAGCTACGAATCCCGGCAGGCATTCAACAATATGCTAATGCGGCCGGTTCCCGTTGAAGCGAACGAATTTCCTAACACCGAGTATGAAGCTTCTCCCGAACTGCCATTTGAGATTCAGTTTGTTTCAGATCGTACCATTCGTATAAAAATGGCTTCCGGGCCTCAGTTTCATAAACAGGAAGGATCCTTAATGCTGGTAGACGGAACTGCACCCAATCATCCCGAAGAATGGAAATCTTCAAAAATTGACGGTGGCTACAAATTCACCAGCGCCCATGGTTCCGTAGAAATTCAGACAAAACCCTGGCATGTAAAAATCTATGATGAAAATAGGAAATTATTGACCAGCACCCTGCATACTTCTGATGTCAGCAATACCTACACCCCTGTTTTGCCATTTTCATTCGTTCGCCGAAATAGTGATTATTCCAAAAGTATGGCCCCTGTTTTTACTCTGGAGCCAGGTGAAAAGATCTTTGGTTGTGGAGAATCTTTTACCCAATTCAACAAACGTGGACAAAAAGTGGTGTTATGGACTGACGATGCCAACGGAGTTCAGAACGAAACCATGTATAAGCCAATTCCATTCTACATGAGTAGCCGCGGTTATGGCGTTTTTATGCACACCTCCTCTCCTATCAGTGTTGATTTTGGTAAATATTTTAGCGGTGCTAATAAAATGATGCTCGGTGATGATATGGCAGATTTATTCATTTTTATTGGAGAACCAAAAGATATTCTGGATGAGTATACCGAGCTCACAGGGAAAGCTGCTATGCCACCGCTCTGGTCTTTTGGTTTCTGGATGAGCCGCATCACTTATTTTTCTGAAAAAGAAGGTCGCGAAGTAGCTGATAATCTTCGGAAATATAAAATCCCGAGTGATGTGATCCATTTCGATACCGGCTGGTTTGATGTGGACTGGAGGAATAATTATGAATTTGCCGCAGATCGTTTTGAGAATGCTGAAAAAATGCTTTCAGACATGAAAGATCAGGGGTTTCATGTGAGCTTATGGCAATTGCCTTATTTCACTCCGAAGAATACCCTTTTTGATGAAATTGTAGATAACGAACTTGCCGTAAAAGACCGAAAAGGAAACATTCCTTACGAAGATGCCGTACTGGATTTTTCCAATCCTGAAACCGTTACCTGGTACCAAAATAAACTAAAACATCTTTTTGATCTTGGCGTGGGAGTTTTCAAAGTAGATTTTGGAGAAGCTGCGCCAGCCAACGGAATATACCACTCAGGAAGAACGGGTTTTTACGAGCACAATCTTTACCCGCTTCGTTACAATAAAGCGGTTGCCGAAATCACCAAAAAAGAAAAAGGTTATACACTAATCTGGGCCAGAAGTACCTGGGCCGGAAGTCAGCGATATCCTTTGCATTGGGGAGGTGATGCGGCAACTACTAATTCTGCAATGTCCGCAACTTTACGCGGTGGACTTTCTCTTGGACTTAGCGGGTTCAGTTTCTGGAGCCACGATGTGGGTGGATTTGTCACCAAATCGCCTGAAGATCTTTACCGCAGGTGGACGCCTTTTGGAATGTTGTCTTCTCATGTTAGAAGTCACGGGGAGCCGCCAACAGAGCCCTGGCTTTACAGCGAAAGCTTTTTGAAGGATTTCAGAAAGGCCGATAATATGCGTTATGAGTTGATGCCGTATATCTATGCCCAGGCCAAGGAAAGTTCGGAAAAAGGACTACCCATGATGCGTGCCCTTTTTGTTGAATTCCCAGATGATGCCGGATCCTGGTTGATAGATAATGAATACCTTTTGGGATCCAGTATGCTGGTAGCTCCTCTTTTTGAAGATGTTACCGAAAGAGACGTTTACC
>JAGXII010000172.1 GCA_024635735.1 Christiangramia sp.
AGATGTGTATAAGAGACAGCTGCATAACAGCTTTCATTCCACTTGCACAAACTTTATTTACAGTAGTACAGGGAACACTGTGTGGGATTCCAGCTCCTAATGCCGCCTGTCTGGCGGGGGCCTGTCCCAAACCGGACTGTACTACATTTCCCATAAGAACCTCATCTACAAGCTCTGGTTTAAGGCTTATTTTTTCAAGGGCCCCTTTGATAGCTACAGATCCCAGCTTTGTAGCAGGAACAGTAGATAAACCTCCTAAAAAACTTCCTATCGGGGTGCGGGCAGCACTTACGATTACAACTTCTCTCATAAATTTATATTTAGAAATCTAATGTTGCGAATTTAATCATTTTATAAAGAACAATCCAAGGTCTCCCGCCGCACGGTGTTTTTTTATTACTTTTGGAAAACACTCCAATAATAAATGAACGACTTCATTAACAGGTTATATAAGAATCAGGCGTTTTTCTATAAAGCTTTCCTTTTTATACTCACTTCAGTTTTGATTGTTTATTTGATGCCTAAAGGAGGTAAGTTTAAATACGAGATTACCAAAGGAAAACCCTGGCAATATGAGAATCTTTATGCTCCTTTTGATTTTGCGATATTAAAAACTGATGATGAAATCGTAAAGGAAAAAGACCAGATCATTGATAACCACATTCCTTATTTTAATTATAATGAGGAGATTGCAGAAAATGTAAAGGAAAGTGGACAGGAACAGATAAGCGAATTTTTTTCTGATAGTATTTTGAACCGGAGGAAACGTAATATCTCTGAATTTGTTTCTACCGCCCTGAATAATATTTATGTAAATGGTGTGCTTCGGGAAGATGCCAGGATGGACGATGATCAATTAGTGTACCTGAAGAAAGGCAATATTGCCCAGGAAATTACCTATGGAAAAATATTTCTTCAGGAAGAGATCCCCGATTATTTAAACACAAATATTGACCGCAGCGGTTTGACCTCCATAAGGACTGAACTGCTGCAGCTATTTTATAGTGGAATAGAGCCTAATGTCACCTTTGATGGTGCCTTCACACAAAAGGAACTTGACAGTAAACTTTCAGCTATCTCCTACACCCGGGGGAGTATAGAAAGAGGTACCATCATCATTTCCAGAGGAGAGATTGTTGAAGGTGAAAAGCTGGATATTCTTAATTCCCTGAAGCAGGAGTTTGAATCGCAGGTATGGAGTGAATCAAGCTACAACTGGATCCTGTTTGGCTACAGCCTCCTTGTTTCCATGGCCCTTTTAATGCTGCTGCTCTTTATAAGGAAATATCGCAGGGATATTTATGAGAATAATGTGAAGATCACATTTATTTTCTTTAATATCCTTCTCATGGTTTTTCTTACCACCCTGGTGGTAAATTTTGATCCTAATTATATTTATATTGTGCCCCTCGCAATCCTTCCACTAACTTTAAAAGCCTTTTTTGATTCCCGGCTAGGTCTTTTCGCTCACGTGATCACCGTACTTATACTGGGGTTTGTGGTTCCCAATAGCTATGAATATATGTTCCTGCAGATCATTGCAGGTATCGTCACCATTCTTACAGTCTCAGAATTATATAAGCGAGCTAACCTGTTTATTTCGGTGGGTCAAATCACATCGATCTATATTGTGGTTACTTTGCTTTTACTGTGATCCAGGAAGGAAATGTTCAGGATCTCGATGCAGAAATGTTTCTTACCTTTATTTTGGGTGGTCTGGCTACTTTATTTGTACAGCCGCTGATCTATATTTATGAGAAACTTTTCGGCCTGGTGTCAGACATGTCCCTCCTTGAACTATCAGATACCAATTCCAAGCTATTAAAAGAGCTTGCAGAAAAAGCTCCGGGAACATTCCACCATTCTTTAAACGTTGCCAATCTTGCAGAAGCATCGGCCAATGAAATTGGAGCCAATGCCATGCTGGTTAGGGTAGGGGCACTTTATCATGATGTTGGAAAAATGGAAAATCCAACCTATTTTTCAGAAAATCAGGCAAGTGCTGTTAATTCTCATGATGAACTTTCACCTACTGAAAGTGCTGAGATCATAATTGATCATGTAATAAGAGGAATTGAGATAGCCCGTAAAAACAATTTGCCAGACAGGGTGATTGATTTCATAAGGACCCATCATGGAACAAGCACCGTCTATTTCTTCTATATGAAAGAAAAGCAAAAGAATGAGGATGTTTTAGTCTCAGATTTCCGGTATCCCGGGCCAATTCCATTTAGCAGGGAAACTGCGATACTTATGATGTGTGATAGTGTTGAGGCAGCAAGTAAAAGCCTTAAAGAACCAACTACAGCCAAGATTGATACTTTTGTAGAGAAGATCATCAATAAGCAAATGGAAGAAGGGCAATTCCTGAATTCAGATATTACATTCAAGGAGATCCAATTGGTGAAAAAGATCCTTAAACAAAAGCTCAAGAATATTTTTCACCTCAGGGTTGAATATCCCGAATAAATCTAATGTACGTCCAGGATCTCTATTTCCTCATCTTTTAATGTAAAAGTATCACCCTTTCTTTTTCCTTCTAATTTTTGATAGATTGGAGCTTCTGTAGAGATCGCATATACCGTACTTCCATCATCCATCCCAATATCTCCCAGGGCGCCGGCAACGAAATAGTAATTTGTCCTGGTTTCTACCACACTACCAAACTGGACATGTTCTGAGTATTTTTTGTGGTCTATTGTACTCAATAGTTTCTTTCTTTTTTGAGCTACGTCAAGGTAATTTGAAATTTGCTCATACTCACCCAGCAATTTTCCTTCTTCATCATAATCGTTGTGACGATCTATGGAATCAAGGGATTCTTTTAGAGAGGATAATTTCTCATTGTACTTTGCAATTTGCTCATTCACCTTCACAAGGCATTTTTCATATAATTGTTGTCTGCTTAGTGCCATTTTTGAAATTTTAAAATTTAAAAGTAAATTATCTTAATACCAATGGAAGCGACCTTTGCAAAATTTTAGTAATATTTATTTTTTTACGATTTACCCCTATAAGTCTCTACACTTATTTTACTTGATTATAAGTCTATAGACTAATAAATATCAATTATAAGTTTATAGACTAATTTTTTGTTATATTTGAAACATGAAAGCAGTACTCACAGCAGATCTTATAGAATCTACCAATTATGAAGAAGAAGTTCTGAAGAAGGTATTAGATACCTTATCTTCAGAATTTGAACTTATAATAAAGCACCATAAGAAAAAGGTTGTACGGTTCAATATTTACAGAGGAGATAGTTTTCAGGGGATTGTATATGATCCTGCAAACGCATTACTTATAAGCCTTCAGATCAAAGCAGCTATAAACAGGATTCATCTTAAGAAGACTAAAAAGAATAAGGCCTATTCAAAAATAGCCGATTTTAAGATCGCTATAGGTATTGGAACGATAGACCTTGAGAGAAATGCTATATCTGAATCAAACGGACAAGCATTTCAGTTTTCAGGACGCTCCCTGGATGAAATGAAAACTGAAAATCGAAAAACCCGTATTAAAACCCCGGACCCGGAGGTAGATGATGAATTCAACACCAGTTTTTATCTATTGGACACTATAACAGATAAATGGAGCACAGCATCTGCCGAAGTCGTGTATTATTTGTTGAAAGGCTATAAAGAGCGTGAGATTGCAACAGAGTTAAATATTACCCAATCTGCAGTCAACCAGAGAAAAAAAGCTTCAGGGTGGGAAGCAATTTCAAGTTTACTGGATAGATATCAACATGTGATCACAAAACATTTTAAAGATGGAAAATAGCCTTACACCTTTACTTCAGCTTTTACTGGCTCACATTCTTACTGATTTTCTGCTTCAACCAAAAAGCTGGATTGAACATAAAAGGAAATTTCAAGCAAGGTCATACATCCTTATCTTACATTCATTACTGGCCGGGGTCCTTACACTTGTTTTCTTACAGGATCTGAGTTTATGGTATCTGGCATTGATCGTTAGTATCACACATTATCTTATAGACTGGTGGAAATTGGTGCAAAACAGAGATGACCTTAAATACTTCCTTCTGGACCAGTTTTTCCATATTCTGGTAATAATTTTTATATGGTTATTTCTTATTAATGGCTATACCTTAATATTCCCCGGATTAAAAAATATTTTGGACTCTCCGGCCATCCTTGCAATTGCCGGAGCTTACCTTATTGTTATTTTCCCGGCAGGATACCTAATTGGAAAGGCAACTCAGCGCTGGCAGGAAGAAATTGAACAAATTGACCAAAACAGCAGTCTGCGTGAAGCGGGAAGGTACATTGGGATATTTGAAAGAATTCTGGTTCTCACATTTATTCTCACGCAAAATTTCTCTGCTATAGGATTTCTTATAGCAGCAAAATCTATCCTACGGTTCAGTGAAAAAACGGGGAGTGGTGCCAGAAAACAGACCGAATATGTTCTTATTGGGACCCTTATGAGCTTTGCAATTACTATTTTACTGGGCCTGCTTGTAAATTACATTATCTTCCAATAATTGGATATTATAAATAAGACGTTCTTTTACAATATTCATCATTCTTTTATTTAAAGAAGAGGAATTTTGAATGTAAATACCATATTCCTCTATTGTGAATTGCCCTATCATCATTCCCTTTAAACTGTTGCGGAACTTAATGTCTCTTTGAATTGCATTCTCAATAAAAAGAATTCTTTTTTCTATAGAAAAACCATAAAAAGTGTTCTTGTGTTTAAAAATGTAATTCTTAAAGACTTCGATAAAAAGAGGATCCTGTAGTTTAGCTATGGGCCGTAAGGTTTTATTCTGAAAATGTTCATCACTGCTCATGTTGTTGGTAATTATTGCCGATGGAATTTCCGGGCGAAACTGCATAATGTATTCATCACGATTGTTCATGGTAGAAGTGTTTTCTTAAAATTAAAGGTTTAAGGCCTCGCTTACCTGAATGTTGGGATAACTTGTAAACTACTTTATCAACATCAGTTAAAGTCATCATAATCGGTTTCATGCCTGCATTTCTTATTTTATCTTTAAGGCAAGCGTAGATATTATGATAGTTTCAAAAAATCCATATACCGGGGAGGAAATATCCAAAATTAATGAATTATCAGAGGAAGAGATAGATTCTGCAATTAATGCCACCCACAATTGTTTTAAAAGTTGGAAAAACACCAATTTTAAGGAACGGGCACTATTGATGGAAAAAGCTGCCCTTGAACTTGAAAAGAACAAAAGAAGCTATGGAGAAACGATAACAAAGGAAATGGGAAAACCTATATCCCAGTCTATAGCAGAAATTGAAAAGTGTGCCTGGGTTTGCCGGTATTATGCTGAAAATGCAGAAGATCACCTTAAAAAGGAGGTAATAGAAACCGATGCCCTAAAGAGTTATGTTTCTTATGAACCTATAGGTGTGGTCCTTGCTATCATGCCCTGGAATTATCCGTTCTGGCAGGTATTCAGGTTTGCTG
>JAGXII010000173.1 GCA_024635735.1 Christiangramia sp.
CTGTTTGTTGTACTCCCACTTCAGTGAGATTACCTGCCTCTTTAAGGGCTCTGGTAGTTTCCAGGCTGTTCTTACGGCTTTCAATGGTCGATTCGGTGATCCTTATTTGGTCGTCCAGTGCCAGTAACTGATAATAAGTCGAAGCGATATCGGCAATTAACCTTGTCTTTACTGCCTGATGGGCTGCAAGGGTTTGAAGATAACTTGCCTCAAAAGCCTTTTTCTGACTGGTAATCTTTCCCCAAATATCAGCTTCCCAGGATAGGCTGGTGTTTACTTCGTATTGATCTAATGAACTAAAAAAACTTCCAAACTGGCTATTTTTAGACAATTCCTGGTGAGTATATCTGGTGTTTCCGTTTATGGTGGGCAGGTAACCTGCCTTTCCCTGTTTGGTATAGGCTTCGGCAGCCAGAATTTGCTGAAGTGCAATCCGGATATCAATATTATTTTCCAGTCCCTTTTTAATATAATCCTGTAAAAGCGGATCGGTAAACATTTCGGTCCAGGAAATAGTGGCAATATTCAGGCTGTCCTGTTCAATAGAATCGGTACGATAATACTCTTCTTTGACAACATCCGGCTGTTCATAATCCTTTGCGACAAAACAAGATTGAAGACTTAGTATTCCGAAGATGCCTGTTATTATTTTAAAACTGATCGTATTTTTCATTTTTACTGTTTCAACTGGTTGGTTGTATTTTCAGCATTTATTTTACTGCTTACTTTTTCCTGAAGCCACTGGAAAACGATAAACAGAATAGGAATTACAAAAATTCCAAAAACAGTCCCTACCAGTAATCCGCCGGCAGCTCCTGTCCCAATAGAACGGTTTCCTTCGGCACCAACTCCGCTGGCAAGTACCAGCGGCAACAAACCAAAAATAAAGGCAAAAGAGGTCATTAAAATAGGTCTCAGACGTACACCGGCTCCATCGATAGCCGCCTTTGTAATAGACATCCCTTCAAGTCTTCGCTGCCTTGCGAATTCTACTATTAGAATAGCATTTTTGGCGAGTAAACCAATAAGCATGATTAGAGCGATCTGGAAATAGATATTGTTCTCTAAACCGGCAAGCCAGGTACTAAAATAGGCTCCGGCGACACCTATAGGAAGTGAAAGTATTACTGAAAATGGTAAAAGATAACTCTCGTACTGTGCAGCCAAAAGGAAGTAAACAAACACTATACTCAGCATGAAAATAATTGCGGCCTGGCCTGAAGAAGCTATTTCTTCACGGGTAAGTCCTGAAAAAGCCACATCATACCCACTTGGTAAAACCTTATCTGCCGTTCTTCTTATGGCATCAATCGTTCCACCGGAACTATATCCCTGGGCTGCGGTTCCATTAATGGCCACCGCATTAAAAAGATTAAAACGGGTGATAGTTTGCGGACCATAAATACGATTGAGAGTTACAAATTGCGAAATAGGCGTCATTTCTCCTCCCGCAGTCTTTACGTACATACTATTCAAGCTTTCTTTATCGACACGATTTTCCGGAAGTGCCTGCACGAATACCCGGTATTGTTTTCCGAAACGGCTAAAATTAGTGGTATAATAACCTCCAATATAACCCTGCATTACGGCAAGAATACTATTCACCGTCACTCCTGCCTGTTTAGCTTTAGGAACATTGATGTCCATTCGCAACTGTGGATAATTGGTGCTAAAAGGGTTGGAAGCATAAGCCACTTCTGGCTCCTGCATTAAAGTATTCACAAACTCATTAGCAGTTTCATCTAAAACCTTCAGGCCGCCGGCTGAACGATCCAGTAATTGCATTTCAAATCCATCTGCACTTCCAAAACCGGGTACACTTGGAGGTGTGAAATAAATGACTTTCGCATCGCTTATAGCACCAGATTTTTTGTTGAGTTCTGCAATGATGTTATCTATTGAAGTCTCCTCGGTGTCACGTTTGTCCCAGTCTTCAAGGATAATGAATCCCATAAAATTGGAACTACCAGCTCCCGAGAAGAAATTTCGTCCAGCAATAACTGTTGCAGTTCTAACCCCTTCAACGGTTTGCATCTGGTCATAAAGGGTTTTCGATGCCTGGAAAGATCTGTCTAAAGACGATCCCGGAGGTAATTCGGCATTTACAAAAATCACCCCTCTGTCTTCTGTGGGTACAAAACCGGTTGGAATAGAGTTGCTTATCCAGAAAATTCCAAGCCCTGCAAGTAAGAGAATTCCCAGGGTGATCCATCTATTTTTGGCCAGAAAGCCAAGGGAGCTTGTATATTTATTTCGGGTCGTGTTAAATCCAGCGTCAAATGCTGAATGAAAGCGCTGAAGATAATTTTTCTTTTTCTCCTCAGGATTTTTAGGCCGGAGAAACAGAGCACATAGCGCCGGACTTAGCGTAAGCGCATTAACTGCAGAAATAAGTATGGCAATAATTAAGGTTACTCCAAATTGTTCGTAGAAAACTCCCGAAGGTCCCTGAATAAAAGTGATAGGGATAAAAACTGCTGCCATTACCAGGGTAATGGAAACAATAGCTCCAGCAATTTCGCTCATTGCAGATATGGAAGCTTTTTTAGCGCTTGCGGTACCACCTTCCAGTTTCGCATGGACGGCTTCCACTACCACAATGGCATCATCTACCACAATACCAATAGCAAGAACAAGGGCAAAAAGAGTTAACAAGTTAATCGAATATCCCAGTATATTAAGGAAAAAGAAAGTTCCTATAATGGAAACCGGAACTGCAATCGCCGGGATCAAAGTAGATTTAAGATCCTGAAGGAAAATGAATACTACGATAAAAACCAGGATAAAAGCTTCAATCAGAGTACTTTTTACTTTCCCGATTGAAGCAGTCAGGAATTTATTGGTGTCATAATTAACAATATATTCAACACCTTCCGGAAAGTCCTTTTCCAGCTCATCCATTTTATCGTAAATATTCTCAATGATCTCCTGTGCATTGGAGCCGGGAGTCTGAAAAATTCCGAAGTTAATTGCCGGATGGCCTTTTGACCTTGAAAGAGTGGAGTAAGATTGTGCTCCAAGTTCTACCTTTCCAACATCTTTTACTCTAAGTAATTCACCATTATTCTGAGCTTTTATAATGATGTCTTCATATTGATCGGCCGTTTTATAACGACCGCGGTATTTTAGAACATATTCAAAAGATTCTCCTGAATTCTGTCCCAGAGAACCAGCCGCAGCTTCCAGACTCTGTTCCCCAATTACATTAATCACATCACTGGGAACCAGTCCGTAATTTGCCATTTTTGCCGGGTCAAGCCACACTCTCATGGCATAATCCTTACCTCCAAAAACTGTCACATCCCCAACACCATTAATACGTTGAAGCTCAGGTTTAACGTTGATATTGAGATAATTTTGAATAAAAGTGTCGTCAAAATCAGGATTGGTAGAATAAAGTCCTGCATATAAAAGAGCTGAATTCTGAACTTTGGTAGTGGTAACTCCTGAACGGATTACTTCAGAAGGTAAGACCGAATTCGCCCTGGCAACGCGGTTTTGTACATTCACCGCTGCTATATCCGGATCATAACCCTGCTCAAAGAAAACCTGAATACTCGCACTACCATTATTACTGGCACTGGAAGTAATATATTTCATTCCTTCAACCCCATTAATTTGTTCTTCGATAGGGATGATCACACTTTCTACGATCGTTTCGGCATTCGCTCCGGGATAGGTTGCATTCACCTGTACAGTAGGTGGTGCAATATCGGGATATTGAGTAACCGGTAATTGTGTAAGTCCAAGTACTCCAAGAATTACAATAATGATGGAGATAACGGTAGAGAGTACAGGACGTTCAATAAAGGTCTTTAGCATAATTTCTTAATTGAAAACAGGTTCAAAGGAATTGATAATACTATCCAGACTGGTCATTTGTGGCTGAATTTTCATTCCGGGACGAACTTTACCAGCGCCCTTGGCAAGAATTAATTCACCTTCACTAACTCCGTCATTTTCCTCTACAACATACAGATTCCCGGCTTCGCTAAGAACTTTTATCGAATTGGAAGAAAGGGTGTCTGCAACAACTTTATAGACAAAAGTCTGTCCCTGTCTTTCATAAGTTGAAAGGCTTGGAACTACCAACGCATTTTTAAAGGTTTCAGGTACTTTAATAGTACCGCTACTACCATTTCTTAGTAGTCCGTTATTTTTAAATTTTGCTCTGAAGGAAACCGTTCCTGTTTGTTCATCAATACTTCCCGAGATGGTTTCAATAGTACCTGCCAGCTCATATTCCTGTGAATTTGCCAGAATCAGTTTTATTTTTGGGAGGTTATTTATCTTTTCTTTCATATTCTCACCTTCCGCATTTTGCATAAAGCCCAGAAAGTCTTTTTCATTCATAGAAAAAATAGCGTATACGTCTTCAATAGAAGAAACCTGGGTTAATGCTGTTTGGTCCTGCGGGCTCACCAGCGAGCCCTTTCGATAGTTGATCTTTCCAACCACTCCGGTTACCGGACTCTTGATATTGGCATAGCCAATATTGGCAGCAATACTGTTATAATTGCTTTTTGCCTGCTGAAGTTTCGCTTTAGCTGTTTCCAGTTGTACTTCACTTATGATGTCCTTATCCACCAGAGGTTTTAATTTGTCCACTTCCACCTGGGCTGCATTTACATTGGCCTTCGCGCCTTCGGCATCCTGGTTTAGGGACTCTGTCTCCAGTTTAAAAAGCAGCTGTCCCTTTTTCACTTCTTCGCCTTCTTCAACCAGTACATCTGTAATATATCCTGGAACTTTTGCTCGAATGGCACTGTTGACCGAACCTTCAATTTCGGCAGGATAAGAATTATAAACGGTTACTGTTTTGCGGGGTACTTTTAATACAGGATAGGAAGGGGCACCTGCCGACTGTTTTTCTGAATTTTCATTGCTATTACATGCTAATATTAGCAAGGCTGCAACAGTAGTAAGTACGAATCTAAAAAATTTCATTCTTTGATCGATTGGTTAATTGCCAGGCATTTTTGCGATGGCCGTTTCTAAATTTTGTCTTTGCGCTTCCAGATATTCCCTGAAATGATTGGTAAACTCCAGATGCCTATTATACTTCTCAGGGTTGTGCTGTTTATTATAGGAAGAAAGCTTTTCAATTAATTCTAACTCAGAATTTATTTTAGTAAGATGATCCTTTAACCTCATGGTGAGGTATTGCTTACTGGCCCTGAAATAACGTTTACGATCTCCTGGTTTTGTAAAGTACTCGGCTCTGTTTAATTGAAGTAACATATTAAGCTGAGTGGAGACCGAACTTTTACTGGCACCTGTAATTTGAGTGATGTCTTCAAAAGTATGGCCTTCGTTAGGAGAAAGTATAAGCATTACATTTATCCGTGCCGAAAGGGGAGTAAGGTCATGGGTTTGTTCAAAGAGGATCCCTATCTCCTCTATTAACTTCCTTTTTTCCGCAGAACAAATGCCCATAATAAATTTTATAAAGGGCAAATATAAAACAGGTTCGGTAATCACCGAACTAAAAAAACCAAAAAACTTTGTTAAATAAAAAAGCCCCGCCATTTGGCGGAGCTTTATATATTTTTACAAATTCTTATTTGCTGTACATTCCTATTTTAAGTTCTCCATTCTTGTTCATGGTGGCGCGATACATCCCGGCAGTATTGAATTCCATCGCCACATTTCCGTCGTGATCTATTGCGATGATCCCCCCGTCACCTCCCAATGCGGGTAATTTTTTCTGAATAACTTCACTGGCAGCCTCCTGTAAGGAAAGACCTTTATACTCCATCATAGCCGAGATATCATAGGCAACCACCCCCCGAATAAAATATTCACCCCATCCGGTACTTGAAACAGCACAGGTTTTATTGTTAGCATAAGTTCCCGCACCGATAATAGGAGAATCACCAATGCGATTATATTTCTTGTTACTCATTCCTCCGGTAGAGGTTCCCGCTGCAATGTTGCCGTGCTTATCCAGGGCGGCACAACCTACAGTTCCAAATTTTTCATCTTTAATAAAGGGATCGTAAAAAGCGGTTTTATTATTCTCTTCTTTTTCGCGTTCCCGGGCTCTTTCCATTGCTTTGTATCTTTTTTCGGTATAGAAATAAGAAGGATCAACAATTTCAAGACCCTGTTCTTTTGCGAATTGTTCAGCCCCTTTTCCTGAAAGTAACACGTGATCTGAATTTACCATCACTTCATACGCCAGGTTAATCGGGTTTTTAACATTGGTTACTCCTGCTACAGCTCCTGCATTCAAAGTTTCTCCATCCATAATAGAAGCGTCCAGTTCATTTTTTCCTTCATTGGTAAAAACAGCTCCTTTTGCTGAATTAAACAAGGGACTGTTTTCCATTACATTAATTGTTCTTTGAACAGCTTCGAGAGCAGTACCGCCGTTTGCAAGAATTTCATGTCCCGTTCTTATAGCTTCTTCCAGTTTTTCTTTATAGGCCTGTTCCAAAGAATCGCTCATGTTCTCTTTGCGAATAGTGCCGGCACCCCCGTGAATTACGATTCCAAAATTCGGAACACTGTCATTGGAAACCGTTTTTTCGGCTTCGGGATTTTGAGTTTCTTTATTGTTCTCAGCAGATTCATTGCATGAAATAAAAAATATAAGGCTGAATAGTAATAGTAAATTTTTCATAGATATGTTTTGGTAGCCGAAAGTTAGTTAATTTTTACAAATGTTATTTTCATCCCTTTCTGCCTATCATCTGAAGGATATTAAGTAATTTTAGATAAAATAGTAGTTATGATAGAAGGGCCTTTCAATTTAAATAAATGGATAGAACAGAACCGGGAGAGTTTGAAACCACCGGTGGGAAATCGGAATTTATATAAAGAATCGGGAGATTATATTGTTATGATAGTTGCCGGCCCTAATGCCCGCAAGGATTACCATTATAATGAAACCGAAGAGTTGTTTTACCAGCTTGAAGGAAATATTGAAATTCATATTCAGGAAGATGATAAGAAAAAGACCATGAAACTTGGCCCTGGTGATATGTATTTGCACCCTGCTAAGATTCCTCATTCTCCGGTTCGTCATGATAATTCTATAGGATTGGTGGTCGAGCGAAAAAGGTTAAATGAAAATGGAAAAGACGGACTCATTTGGTACTGCGACAACTGTAATAATAAGTTGCATGAGGTTTACTTTCCTCTCCACGATATTGAAACCGATTTCTTAAAGCATTTCCGTGATTTTTACAGCAATAAGGACCTTCGAACCTGTAATAATTGTGGCGAAGTGATGGCTGTAGATTCCAGATTCACTTCGGTCGAGGAATAGCGGTTTATTTTTACTATTTTCGCAAGAACTACACAAAATAACAGATAAAAACGCAATTTAATGAGTAAAATCGCTGAAGAATTTGGGATTAAGCAAGCCTTGAAAGATTTAGGATTAAAGGAAACTAATAACGGAACCTCCACAGGAACCGATTGGTTCAGCAATGGAGAAATTATAGAATCCTATTCCCCTGTTGATGGTGCTTTAATAGGTAAAGTAAAATCTACTACTGCTGAAGATTATGAAAAAGTAATTACCACAGCAGAGAAAGGCTTTAAAGAATGGAGAACCTGGCCGGCACCACAAAGAGGAGAAGTGGTAAGGCAATTTAATGATGAGCTACGCAGACTAAAAGAACCACTAGGGAAACTTGTTTCTTATGAAATGGGAAAA
>JAGXII010000017.1 GCA_024635735.1 Christiangramia sp.
CAAAGGGATTATTTTGGCGCTCATACCTATGAGAGAATTGATAAAACAAGGGGAGAATTCTTTCATACTATCTGGAAAAATAATAATTAATGGACTTACAATTACTCGCGACTGTTCTCACAGGCATTGCACTTTTACTATTCTTAATACTCCGTCTCAAAATCCAGGCTTTCCTGGCGCTGTTAATTGTCTGTATAGTAGTAGGGATGATGGCCGGTTTACCGGCAAATGAAATCCTGGATACTATGAAAGAAGGGATGGGAAATACGCTGGGTTTTGTAGCTACCGTGGTTGGTCTGGGAGCATTGTTTGGAGGTATTCTGGAACAATCTGGTGGAGCTAAGAGACTTGCTACCTATATGCTGAATAAAACCGGGGAATCTAAAGCTTCCTGGGCGATGGTGCTTACGGGATTTGTAGTTGCGATTCCGGTTTTCTTTGATGTGGCTTTTATCATCCTTGTTCCCATTACTTATGCCTTGAGTAAAAGTACCGGGAAATCATTATTGTTATATGCTCTTCCACTACTGGCCGGGCTCGCCATCACTCATGCGTTTATCCCGCCAACGCCGGGACCTATTGCTGTAGCCGATATTCTGGGAGCAGACCTGGGATGGGTCATTCTTTTCGGTTTTTTAACGGGGGTTCCCGCGGCGATTATTAGCGGACCCATATTCGCTCGATTTATTTCAAAAAGAATTTTCATTGAACCTGTTGATTTTGCAGGAGAAAATAATGAATCTATTAATCCACCGTCTCCCGGGTTGATCATGTTGATCATTTTTATACCAATCTTTCTTATAGTATTAAGCACGGTAACCAGTAGCCCTTTATTAGCTTCGGTAGCTATACCTGAGAACCTGCTTTACATAATAACCTTGCTTGGGCATCCTTTTACCGCCTTGATCATCGCAAACTTACTGGCCTGGTATTTTATAGGAATTAGAAGAGGCATGGGAAAGGAATTTCTTTTGAAGGTGGCGACCAAATCTTTTCAGGCTGCCGGAATTATCATTTTACTTACC
Source organism: Christiangramia sp. (assembly GCA_024635735.1). Classification (GTDB taxonomy): domain Bacteria; phylum Bacteroidota; class Bacteroidia; order Flavobacteriales; family Flavobacteriaceae; genus Christiangramia. Next base: position 1,026 of record JAGXII010000017.1, read on the forward strand.
GGAGCAGGGGGTGCTTTTAAACAGATTCTTATTGCAACCGGTGCCGGAGAAATGATAGCAAACGGACTCAGTAATGATTTTTTCAATCCTTTAGTTTTTGGGTTCCTGGTGGCCTTACTGGTAAGGGTATTACAGGGATCGGCCACTGTAGCTATGATTACGGCTGCCGGAATTACTGCTCCTGTTCTTGCCGAATCTGTTTATTCTATTCCCCAGATCTCAATTATTGTGATCGCTATTGCTGCTGGGGCTTCCAGTTTTTCTCATGTTAATGACAGCGGATTCTGGCTGGTGAGTCAGTATCTGGGAATGAATGAAAAACAAACCTTTAAAACCTGGACGGTAATGACCACTTTAATTGGTTTTACCGGACTGATGGCCAGTTTGCTACTTTGGTTCGTGATATAAAAAAAGCCCGGTCGTTTTAACCAGGCTTTAAATAGTATTATTTCAAGCTATCAGATCTTTTTATCTGAATTTGGATGGTCAACTTCCTTTTTTCTTTCAGGACGTTCTCCTCTTTTATTGTACTGTGCATTCTGCGCATCGGGAATTGCCTTTCCCTGTCCGGTTTCATCATTATTACTGGCTGGAATATCTAAGTTCTCCCCTGTGAAATCTACATCTTCTTCACGATCCAGAGCTTTATCCTGACCTTTATTCATACTTCGCCCTTTTTTATTAAGGGCCTGCTTATCTTTTTTAGTAACCTCTGGATTATATGGTAGATCCTCAGGTTTTCCTTTTTTCTTTTCTTCTTCCGGTCTGTTAACTTCCTTCTTTATAATTCAAAATTTTTGATTCTCTTCAATTTAGAAAAGATCTGAGGGAATTGAAGACTTAGAGCGGTTAAAATCTAGTTAAGATTAATAATAAAAAAAGGAAGACAAATTGCCTTCCTTTTTGATATCTCTTTAAAAACTATCTTATTGTTGTCCCGCAATAGATTCTTCAGAATCCAGCATCGCAAAGAATTTGTCAAGATTTGGAATAATTACGATACGGGTCCTTCTGTTCTTAGCCATGTTCTCTTTGCTGGTGTTTTCAACAAGTGGTTGATAGCTACTTCTACCTGCAGCGATTAGCTTGGAAGGATCTACATCATATTTATCCTGTAAAAGTCTTACAATAGATGTTGCTCTTCTTACACTAAGATCCCAGTTATCTTTCAAATAAGAATCTTTCACAACAGTTCTGTCATCTGTATGACCTTCGATCATAACTTCCATAGCTGGTTCGCTATTGATCACTTCAGCAAGTTTCTTAAGAAGTGGTTGAGCTTTATTAGTTACTCTGGAACTACCGCTTCCGAATAAAAGTTTATCAGAAACATTGATCATTACTACTGTCTCATCAACATTAATGTCAATATCGTCTTCATCTGCACCTTCTGAAATGTTTTGTTTCAGGTTATAAGAAACGGCAAGGTTAATAGAGTCTTCAAGAGTTTTAGCTCCTTTTACTTTTTCAGGATCGATCTTAGAGATTGTTTTTTTCATTTTCTCTTTGGTCGTCTTGGACATTACCGTTAGATCGTTCATTTCCATCATGCCTTCATTCTCTGTTCTAAGAGAATTGATCTTCGCATTATATTCTGCTACTCTTTCTTCAATACGAGCATATTTTTCTTCAATTTCTTCCTTTTCTACCCTTGTTTTCTGAAGCGTACTACGGGTATCATTCAATTCCCCTTCCAGGGCTACGTATTTCTTCTTCGAAACACAAGAGGTAAGCATTGTTACTGCTAATACCGTTACAGTTATTACTTTTTTCATAATTAGTTTTAATTTACAGTTTTGTTGTTTGATTATTTAGTTATCGAATACTGTTATAAATGCTATAATAATGCCAATACAGGGAGAACTCCCTTCGCTTTCCTTGCTTTTAGCACTATAAATCACCGGTTTTACTAACTGCTAACGCTGATTATCAGATGTTTTACATTTCAACGTAAATTCTGGGAAATGGAAAACCAGATTCTTATTTCGATGTGTATTTTCCTGAAATTTGTAGAAAAACGCATAAAAGTGTACCAAAATTCCACAGTTTTCGTGAATATTTTCCTTTCGTTCATCGATTGAAAATCCTTCAAAACCCCAATAATACCTTGATTTTAACACAAGTTTATTAGAAATTAAGTTTTTAGAGTTTCGGTTTATAAAGCCTATACGATAACTTTGAGAATTAACAATTTCATTACTTGAACCAAAAAAAGAAAAAGCTATATAAAGTCTTAAAAATCCTCGGAAAGATATTCCTGGGGATTCTCATTTTTTTATTACTCGTTATCTTATTCGTTAGAAGTCCGTGGGGACAAAATATTATAAAGGATAAGTTCATCTCTTCCCTTTCTAGAAAAACGGGGACCGAAGTAACACTTGATAAACTCTACATTAAGTTTAATGGAGACATTCAGGTTGATGGTCTTTATATCGAAGATCAACAGGGAGATACACTTATATATTCTGAAAGTCTTTCGGCGGACATACCTCTGTGGCCTATCATTCGTGGGAATGGAATAGGGATTAACGAAATAGACTGGAAACATGTAAGGGCAAATATTATAAGGAAAGATAGTATTTCAGGATTCAACTATGAATTTTTAATGAATGCCTATTCTTCAGATACCACCGGGACTTCAAAAGCAACCGACACGACAGGATCACCCATGAATATCAGCCTTGGAGATTTTAATCTGGAGAATTTTAAGGTAAATTATAGGGACGAAGTTTCTGGCATAGACTCACGGATCAATTTTGATCAGTTACAACTGGAGTTTACCGAATCTGATGTAACTAATATGGTTTTTCGCGCTGACGACGCGGTTATAAAAAATGCGGAGCTGAATTATACTCAAACACATCCTTTCCCGGAAAGCGATAGCGAACCGCCACCCTTACCATTAATTGCAGTTAATAATCTTGAACTCCATAATGTTAGGGGGATATATGATTCAAAACCGGATTCACTATATACCAATTTTGATATAGTTGGTCTTAACCTCGAAAAGGCAGAATTTGACTTGAAGAATAACAAGCTTTCCAGCGAGTTTCTCAGTCTTTCAGACTCGAGGATTGTTTTGGAGATGCAGCAGTCTGATTCGAAATCCTCAACAAAGACCCAGGCTCAGGATACCGGATTCCAATGGCCAGATTGGAAAATTGATATTGCCGAGACTAATCTAAGTAACGATTATTTCAATTATAGTGTGAATGGGGCAGAGGCTGAAAAAGGTACATTCAATCCCAATGCGGTCAAAATAGATAGTTTGTTCTTTGAATCTAATGGGCTTTCTTACCAGGATAAAAAGGCACAGATAGATATTCAAAAATTGCAATTCAAAGAAGGTTCAGGAATTAACCTCCATAAGTTTAATCTTCAGGCGCTAGTTAGCGATGAGAAAATTGAGATTTCCGGGCTTGATCTCGGTTTAAATAATAATTCTGTGGCCGGGAATATGACCATGGAATATTCAGGTATGGATGAGTTTATAAAAAATCCCGGAGGTGCAAGGATTAGAACAAACCTGAATGATATATACCTTCAAATTTCAGATTTCTACAGATTTCAGCCAGACCTGAAAAACAATCAATATATACAGGCACTGGCAGGAGCTCCGGTTCAGGGAAACTTTTCCGCTCAGGGTAAAGTTGAAAATATCAATCTAGAGTCACTTAATTTGAGTTGGAGGAATACCAGAATTTCCGGTTCGGGAAGTCTGGTAAATCTTCAGGATCCTGAAAATTTGAGTTATAATCTACCAAATTTGAGTGCCAGAACTCAAAGAAGTGATCTGCTTAGGTTTGTTAAAGAAGAAGATCTGGGAATAAGACTTCCAGAGAACATTCAAATTAAAGGAAATTTTTCAGGCAATACCGGCGATGTAAAGACTGACGCGTTAGTGGTTACTTCAGAAGGAACCCTTGATATTAAAGGAAATTTTCAAACAGGAGATAAAATTGTGTTCGATGCCACTGTTGCCGGGGACAGTATTGCTTTGGGAAGACTGCTTCAAAATGAAGACTTAGGGAATATTAAAATAAATGTAAAGGCTTCAGGAAAAGGGAGTTCTATAAATAACCTGAATGCCGATCTGGATTCGGAAATTTCCTCCTTTACCTATAAAGATTATGAATTCAGGAATATAGATATAAAGGGGAAGCTTGAAAACGGTAAAGGACCCGTGAATTTAATTTATCAGGACCAGAATCTTGAAATGGAGGCGCAGACGAATATTCGACTTGACAGCGTTTCCCCACGATATGATTTTACGATTTATTTAGATGGAGCAGATCTCGGAGCTTTGGGAATCACCCAGAGAAATATTAAAACCGGATTTACTCTGGAAGGGTGGTATGAAGGAGATGTCCAAAATTATGAGGTGGATGCTAAAATCATTGATGGAGTGGCTGTCTATAATAACAAAACCTATCTTCTGGGAAGTTTTGACGCTCATGCCTTTGTTGAGCCAGATACCACATCGGTAACTGTGGACAATCGTATTCTCGATTTAAACCTTCAGTCTAATGCAAGTCCTAATGCTTTTGCAAAGGCCATCAATAATCATTTCAAAAGATATATAGATGAAAATTATAAGGAGGATACTATAATTAATCCTGTAAATCTTCAGCTGGATGCCAAAATTAGGGAAGCACCAATTTTAACCGACGTATTTTTTGTAAATCTTAAAGAAGTAGATACTATTGATATTAAGGTAGACTTTGCTGAAAAGGAAAGAACGCTCAACGCGGCAATTTCGGTTCCTCATATCACCTATTTCAGTAGTGAAATAGATTCGCTGAAACTGGACCTTAGCTCGGATACGGAGGACCTTAATTTTAATTTTGCCTTCAATTCTCTTGATGCCGGTCCCATTGCAATCAAGAAAACTATTATCAAAGGCGGAGTGATAAACCGTAAGCTGGATCTTGAATTTACTTCTTTGCACGAAGAAGAAAGAATCGTGCATATAAACTCCCAACTTAACTTCCAGGGAGATACCTTAAAATTTCACTTGGAGCCCAAAGAATTAATTCTGAATAAAAATCCATGGGAAATTTCGGATAACAATCTTATAAGTCTCGGCAAAGAGTATATTAATTTTCAGGATTTCAGGTTAACAAGGAATGACCAGGTAATGGAAGTTCTGAATAATAAACCAGGAGTGGAAAAGGAAAATCTTAGCGTGAGTTTTAATAATTTTAAACTGGCAGCACTTCTTAATTATCTGAACCCCGAAAACCAGCTGGCCAAAGGAAACCTTAACGGGGATCTTACTCTTGAAGAACCTTTTGGAAAAACGGGGATTATTGCCAATATGGAAATCAATCAGTTCGAGATAATGAATGTTGACCTAAATACCTTAAGTCTGGCAGGAAATTCTTCCAGACTGAATAATTATGATTTTGAAATGAAAATGTATGGAGGCCAGGTAGACTTTGATCTTACGGGTTCTTATGTTGCCGCTGAAACCTCTGCAAAACTTGATATGAACCTTGATCTTAAGGAATTTAAGATGGCAGCTCTGGAGGGATTTTCACAAGGAGAAATAAGGAATGGCAGCGGTAGTTTTTCCGGAAATATAAATGTCGGAGGAACCGTTGCCGATCCTGAATATAAGGGACAGTTAAATTTTAATCAGGCCAAATTCAATGTGGCATATCTCAATGCAGCATTTGTACTTCCTAATGAAAAACTTAACGTTGATAATAAAGGGGTATATTTTGATAATTTCAATATCAATGATCTAAACGGTAATTCGTTTATTGTGAATGGGGATATCCAGACTGAGGATTTATTCAACCCAGTTTTTGACCTGGATTTACAGGCTGATAATTTTAAACTTTTAAGTTCTACAAAAGAAGATAACAAACTTTTTTACGGGGATGCGGCAGTAGATCTGGATGCCCAGATAACCGGGAATCTTAATCTGCCCGAAGTTAATGCCACCATTGAGTTTAATGAAAATACAGATTTTACTTATGTAGTTCCCGAATCTGAATTGCAGATTAATGAAAGAGATGGAGTGGTGATTTTTGTTAATAAGGAAAATCCGGATGATATTCTTACTCAAACCGAGGAGGTTTCTTATGTGGTCTCCGGCTACGATATTTTTGCCCGAATTAAAGTAGATCAGGGTGCAAAATTCACTATGATAATTAACCAGGAAACCGGTGATAAGTTCCAGGTACAGGGAGAAGGTGATCTTATTTTTAATATGTATCCAAACGGGCGTACAGCGCTTACCGGAATTTATGAGATCAATGATGGGTTTTACGAGATGAGTTTGTATAACCTGGTTAAACGACGCTTTGATATTGCCAATGGAAGTCGTGTTTCATGGGCAGGAGATCCTTTTGATGCCCAACTTGATGTGAGAGCGATCTATAAAGTTGAAACTTCGGCTTATTCGCTAATGTCAAGTCAATTATCCGGAGCCGATCAATCTGTTGCCGGAAGATACAGGCAGGAATTACCATTTTGGGTCTATCTTAATGTAGATGGTGAATTAACCGAGCCCAAAATCACTTTTAATTTAGATATGCCGGAAGATGCTCAGGGTTCTGTTGGGGGAGAAGTCTACGGCAGGATTCAGCAACTTAATAATCAGGAACAGGAACTTAATAAACAGGTATTTTCCTTATTGGTTTTAAACCGTTTCTTCCCCGGTTCCGGAAGTGATGGCAGCCAGGGAGGAACATTAGCAGTTGCCAGGGATAACCTTAACCAGGCACTTTCTGATCAATTGAATATGCTGTCCAGCAAAATTATGGGTGAAAGCGGTATAAAACTTAATTTTCAGGTGGACAGTTATACAGATTATCAGGGAGAAAACCCACAGGACCGAACTCAGCTGGATATTAATGCTCAGAAAGCATTTCTTGAAGACCGGTTGGTTGTTCAGGTAGGTAGCGAAGTTGATATTCAGGGAGGTAATCAGCCGGGGCAGGAATCAAGCCCTGTTATTGGAAATGTGAGTATCGCTTATTTACTGGATGAAAATGGTACCTGGCGCCTAAAAGGTTTTCGCAGAAATCAATATGAAAATGTGATCGACGGGCAACTTATTGTAAGCGGTATTGCGCTCATATTTACCAAGGAATTCAATCATTTCAAAAACCTTTTTGAAAAAGCCGTGGTTGAGGAAACCAAAATGAGGAAAAAATCTGAAGCTAAAAATCCTGAGGAAGAGGAAAACTCAAAAAAAGAAGATGAGAATTAAACTGGCGATATTATTTATAATTTCAGGGATACTTTATTCCTGCAGTGTAAAGAAATTCATTCCTGAAGATGAACTTTTGTATGCAGGCGGGAAGGTGGAAGTGGAAGCTGATACCAGCATAAAGGATATGGATGAATTGAAGACTGAACTGGAGAATGTAATTCGCCCTAAGCCTAACTCGAAGTTCCTGGGGATGCGTCCCAGCCTGTATTTTCATTTTAAGGCACAAAAAGAAAAACCGGGATTTATCAATAAGTTTTTGAATAAGAAATTTGGAGAGAAGCCTGTTTATTTATCAGATATTGAATTTGATAATACAGAAAATCTTTTGCTTAACAGGCTGGAAAATCGAGGATTTTTTTATAGCCGGGTAAGTTCTAAAACAACTACCAATGAAAAATCGAAGACGGCTTCTGCCACCTATAGTGCAGCTGTTCCCACTCCTTACACCATGGAAACTTATCAGCTGGATACAGATTCTCTTTTAGTATACAGCGATATAAAGGAGAATATGGACAAAACCATTTTAAAAGACGGGATGCGCTTCGATCTTCCCAAACTTAAAGTTGAACGGGACCGGATAGATATTGATTTAAAAAAGAAGGGGTATTATAATTTCAATCCCGGATTCCTGATTTTTGAAGCAGACACCAATCAATACGATAAAAAGAAATTTGACCTGTTTCTTCGTCTTAAAAAGGATGTTCCTCCAAAATCGGTGATCCCGTACCAGATTTCAAATGTCAATGTATATGCGAATTATAAGGTTGATGCAGATTCTGTAACCAAAAACTATAAACGCTATGAGGACAAAAATTACTTTCAGGAAGAACTTATTTTTAAGCCTGAATATCTCGATCCTTATATCTTAATTGAAACAGGAGATTTTTATGATCCCGAAAAATCAAGAAATACCAGTAGGCGACTGGGCTCAATTGGTTCTTATAAATTTGTGAATATTAGATATGATGAAATAGATACCCTGGCAACAGATAGTCTAGGTTTACTGGAAGCCAACATTTTTCTTTCCCCTTTAAAAAAGCGTGCAATCCGGGCAGAATTACAGGGAGTGACAAAGTCTAATAATTTTGCAGGGCCGCATCTGGCCTTATCCTTTTCTAACAGGAACCTTTTTAAGGGAGGGGAAAGTTTTCATATTTCGGCTAATGCGGGGTATGAATTTCAGATAGCCTCAGGTAACCAAAAGGGCCTGAGTAGTATCCAGTTGGGATTAACTAATGATCTAATAATACCAAGGCTTTTATTTCCAATTAAAATAGATAATGACTTTTTCCGGTACGATATTCCCAAGACCAAGATTTCCCTGGGAGGAGATTACTTAAAACGTAGTCAGCTATTCAGCTTAAGCTCTCTTTCAGCGAGATTTGGCTATTATTGGAATGCTAACCGTTATGTATCCCATGAGCTTAATCCTATTAGTCTTAACTATGTAAAACTGGGAAATACTACTCAGGAATTTCGGGATATACTGGAAGAGAAGCCTTTTCTGAAAAGTAGTTTTGATCAGGAATTTATTGCCGGTCTAACTTATTCTTTTACGTATAACGGACTGATTGACGGTTCAAAGAAACATGTGTTCTTTTTTAATACTAATTTAGATATAGCGGGAAATACATTTAGTTTATTCGGGAAAGAGACTGCCAGCGGTAATAAGGAAATATTAGGACTTAATTACGCCCAGTATTCCAAGATTGATGCAGATTTTCGTTACCATTGGCGCTTAAAGAATTCTCAGGTTATCGCAACACGTTTATTTGCCGGAATAGGATTGCCATACGGTAATTCTGAAGTGATGCCATTTAGTAAGCAATATTTTTCCGGAGGGCCTTATAGCGTAAGAGCTTTTAAAATAAGATCCCTTGGCCCAGGCACCTATAATCCTCCTAATGGAAATCTGGGATACCGGGATCAAAATGGAAATATAAGACTCGAAGCAAATGCTGAATACAGATTCCCTATAATTACCTATTTAAACGGGGCTATTTTTGCCGATGCCGGAAACGTCTGGAATACTAAATATAATCCAGATACCAATGGTGAAGGTGTTTTTGATTCCGGTTTCATAAATGAGTTTGGAATTGGCGCCGGGGCTGGTTTAAGAATCGATATTCAAAATTTTGTAATCAGGTTCGATCTGGCATTTCCTCTGCATGATCCGGGATTGCCTGAGGGTGAGCGATGGACTTATGATTTTGGAAGTCCTGTGTTTAATTTCGCTATTGGATACCCTTTCTAGTGTTGTAATTTATTACCAAAACAAAGATCTCCGGCATCTCCAAGCCCGGGAACTATATATCCTTTTTTATTTAATTCGGAATCTATGGTAGCGATCCATAACTTCGAATTTTCAGGGAATTCAGATTTTAGATATTCTATACCCTGAGTTGAACCAATAATAGAAACCAGGTGAATCCTGGATGGTTTTCCCATGGGTTCCAGGGCCTTGAGAACATTGGAAAAAGAGCTACCTGTCGCCAGCATAGGATCGGCAAGGATCAGGGTTTTGCCTTCTAAGGATGGAGAAGCCAGATATTCCACCAGAATTTCAAAATTTTCATCATTATCTGGATGGTGCCTGTAGGCTGAAATAAATGAATTTTCAGCATCATCAAAATAATTCAAAATTCCCTGATGTAAGGGTAGTCCTGCTCTAAGTATACTGCAGATAACCAATTCATCCTTAGGGATATTCAGTTTTGTCGTTCCCAGAGGCGTTTCTACCTCAGTGCCCTGGAACTTTAATTCTTTGCTAAGCTCGTAGGACAGGATTTCACCCAGTCTTTCAATATTCCTG
>JAGXII010000174.1 GCA_024635735.1 Christiangramia sp.
ACTTTATAGTTGACAATATGCTTTGACTTTGCCCCGTCAAGATCCACCAGGTGCAAATATTCAATTCCGTGATCCTGGAATTGCTTGGCCACCTCCAGCGGATTTTCATTATATATTTTACTGGTACTATAATCACCCTGGGAAAGCCTCACGCACTTTCCGTCGATAATGTCTATGGCTGGTATTATTCTCATTTGAGGGTAGATTTTAGATGTACGAAGTACGAATTAAATTAAAATTTATTTTTGATTACGTCGGGCGGTATTGATGGATGCTACTACTATGGATATAATTTCATTTGCCTCAGTATGAAGAATTTTAACTTCCTCAAGATCTTCATTCAGAATGGAAAGGAATAATTCAAGAAAGTACATGCTTTCATCTGCTTCTTCTTCAACAATTTTTAACTTATTAATAAAATCAGCAGTTGATTTAGCCCTTTGGGCTGCTCTATAATTTGCTCCAACAGAACTTGAACTTCTTAGAAGCTGATTTACATAAGCATTATATTCCCTAGAATGAGGAATTTTATGACAAAGCTTCCAACAGTTTACAGCAAACTCTTTTGTTCTTAATTTTAAATCTTTCGTACCCATGGTTTCCAATTTATAAAGCTCCAACTTCAAACTTCTGTCATTCTTCGTAGATCTAACTTCGTAAATCTAACTTCAAAAAATTTTCCAGAATTTTCTCTCCCGCTTCACTGCTTTTTTCCGGGTGAAATTGAACCCCATAAAAATTATCCTTTTTCAAAGCAGAAGAATAATTCACTCCGTAGTCACATTTTGCAATAGTTTCTTGACATACGGGAGCATAAAAACTGTGTACCAGATAAACAAACTCCTGTTCAGCTATCCCTTCAAAAAGGGGAGTTTTAAGGTCCTTTATTCTGTTCCAGCCTATGTGGGGAACCTTGAGAGTCTTTTCAAAATGGATCACATCCACGTCAAAGATCCCAAGGCCGGTTGTGTTTCCTTCTTCAGACCAATTGCACATGAGCTGCATTCCCAGGCAAATTCCCAAAACTGGCTGTTTTAATTGTGGGATCAATTGATCTAAACCTGTACTCTTCAGCTTTTTCATGGCAGAACTAGCCTCTCCCACTCCGGGAAATATTACTTTTTCTGCAGCTTTGATTTCTTCAGCATCATGACTTAACACACCTTCGTAGCCAAGCCTCTCCAAAGCAAATTTGATGCTCTGGATATTTCCGGCCCCGTAATCTATAATAACAATTTTCATCTTCTCAATTCTCAGTCCTAATTACTCCGTTTTGCCTACAGCATCCCTTTTGTTGATGGTAGGATCATTTTCTCCGGGTCTCTCTTGACAGCTACTTTTATGGCTTTGGCAAAAGCCTTAAAAATAGCTTCTATTTTATGGTGTTCATTCGTGCCTTCGGCTTTTATATTAAGGTTTGCCTTTGCTCCGTCTGTAAAGGATTTAAAAAAGTGATAGAACATTTCTGTTGGCATCTTGCCAATCATTTCCCTGTTGAAATCTGCTTCCCAAACCAGCCAGTTTCTTCCACCAAAATCGATCGCGACCTGAGATAGACAGTCATCCATCGGTAAACAGAATCCGTATCTCTCGATACCCAGCTTATTTCCAAGCGCTTTACTGAAAACTTCTCCCAAAGCAATCGCGGTATCCTCGATAGTATGATGTTCATCAACCTCCAGATCGCCTTTTACCGCGATTTTAAGGTCCATCTGTCCATGACGGGCTAACTGATCAAGCATATGGTCAAAAAAGTCAATTCCGGTACTTATATGGCTTTTTCCGGTTCCATCGAGATTCAATTCAATTTTAATATCAGTTTCATTCGTCTTTCTTTCAATAGAGGCCGTTCTATCCTGTAACTTCAAAAACTCATAGATATCTTTCCAGGAATTGGTTTTCAAGGCTATTTTATCTTTTACTTCAGATTTATCATTCTCTACTTCATCCTCACCAAGACCCTCATGGTTATCAATGAAAATTCCCTGTCCTCCAAAATTCATGGCAAATTCAATATCTGTGAGCCTGTCACCAATCATAAAGGAATTTTTCAGATCATAATTCTCATTATCGAGATATTTCTCTTCCATAAGTCCCAACTTTGGTTTTCGGGTAGGAGCATTATCTTCAGGAAAAGTACGGTCTATAAGCATATCTTTAAATTCCACACCTTCATTCTTAAAAATTTTGATGATAAAATTCTGAATAGGCCAGAAATCGCTTTCCGGAAAACTTTCTGTCCCAAGACCATCCTGGTTTGTAACCATTACGATCTCATAATCCAGTTCCTTTGCGATCTTTCCCAGATATGTAATCACCTCCGGATAGAATTCCAGTTTATCCAGACTATCAATCTGGTAATCCTCCGGCTCATGTATCAACGTTCCGTCGCGGTCTACAAATAAAACTTTAGTCATTATCGAGTTCTTTTATTGCTTGTATAAGCTTTTGATTTTCTTCTTTAGTTCCTATGGTTATCCTCAAACAATTTTTGCATAATGGCTGGTTACTGCGATTTCTAACCACAATTCCTTTCTCCAGCAATTCATCATATCGGCTATTAGCATCATCTACTTCCATTAATATAAAATTGGCATCAGATTTATAAACCCTCTTAATAAAACCAACTTCAAGTAAAACTTTAATTAGAGGCTCTCTTTCATTCAATAGATCAGACACTTTAGATTTAATTTTACTAATATTTACAAGCCCTTTCAAAGCCTGATCCTGGGTGAGTTGGTTCACATTATAAGGAGGCTTTATTTTATTCAATATCTGAATGATTTCCTCGGAAGCATATAAAATTCCAAGTCGAATTCCAGCCATGCCGAATGCTTTTGAAAAGGTTTGGGTAACTATAAGATTGGGATATTCATTAAGTTTTTTGGTCCAGCTTTCATTTTTAGAAAAGTCGATATATGCCTCGTCTATAACAACGAGCCCTTTAAAATCATCCAGAAGCTGTTTCATTCTTTCGGTCCCAAAGGAATTTCCTGAAGGATTATTTGGTGAACATAGGAAAATAATCTTCGTTCTCGTATCCACCTGATTCATAATTGCTGTTACATCAGGTTCAAAATTATGATTAAGAAAAACTTCCTTATTACCTACATTATTGATATCGGCCAGCACCTTATACATTCCGTAAGTAGGTGGCAATGTGATCACATCATCTATTCCGGGTTCGCAAAATGCCCTGAAAATAAGATCCAGCACTTCATCACTACCATTCCCGAGCAGAATATTTTTTGCAGGAATTTCTTTAACATCAGAAAGCCTTTCCTTCAACTTATTCTGTTGTGGATCTGGATATCGGTTTAAACCAGTATTATTAGGGTTTTCGTTCGCATCAAGGAAGATCATATCCTCACCCTGAGTCTTGAATTCATCTCTCGCTGAAGAATAAGGCTTTAACAGAGCAACATTATCCCGTACTAGTTCATTTATATTGAAATCTTTCATCTAATTAAGGTCTTTTAATCTTAGACTAACAGCATTCTTATGAGCCTGTAAACCTTCAGCTTCTGCCAGTATTTCAATTGCAGGACCAATTTCCCGGATACCATCTTCAGATATTTTCTGAAAAGTAATCGTCTTCAAAAAACTATCCAGATTCACACCGCTATATTGTTTCGCATAACCATTCGTTGGTAAAGTATGATTGGTCCCCGAAGCATAATCACCTGCACTTTCCGGTGCATAATTACCAATAAATACAGAACCGGCATTGGTAATTCCATTCACAAAAAAGCTTTCATTTTCTGAACAGATAATAAAATGCTCAGGTCCATATTCATTGATAAGTTCGAGTGCTTCTTCATCAGATTTAATCAGAATAAGCCTGGAATTTTCAATAGCCCGGCTGGCAATATTTTTCCGGGGAAGAACTTCCATTTGATTTTCAATTTCTTCTGAAACTGCGTCCAGAAGTTTTTCTGAAGTGGAAACCAGAATCACCTGACTATCGGTTCCGTGTTCGGCCTGACTTAAAAGATCGGACGCTACATATGATGCTTTTGCTGAATCATCGGCGAAAATTAATAATTCCGATGGTCCCGCAGGCATATCGATAGCTACCTGATATTTTGTGGCAAGCTGTTTGGCAACAGTTACAAATTGATTTCCGGGGCCAAATATCTTATATACCTGTGGCACACTTTCAGTTCCAAAAGTCATCGCTCCAATAGCCTGAATCCCTCCTATTTTAAAAATCTTTGTGACTCCACATAAATCTGCGGTATAAAGTATCGCAGGATTTATATTTCCTTCCTTATCAGGTGGAGTACACAATACTATCTCTTCACAACCAGCTATGCTCGCCGGAATTGCCAGCATAAGAATTGAGGAAAATAACGGAGCTGTTCCGCCAGGAATGTATAAACCAACCTTTTGAATAGCCTTTTTTTCCTGCCAGCATTTAACTCCTTTGGTAGTTTCTACACTAATCTTTTCAGTTTTCTGTGCAGTGTGAAATTTCTCTATGTTTGTTTTAGCTAATTGAATAGCTTCTTTCAGATCTTCGGGAATCTGTTGCCTGGCTGTTTCAATCTCATTATTGGTTACCACAAGGCTTTCAAGCTTAATTCCATCAAAGAGATCGGTATATTTCGCCACTGCTGAATTTCCTTTAGCTCTAATTTCGTCAAAGATTTGATTTACCGTTTGCTCGATATCGGCCACCGTTTGTGTTGGTCTTTTTAGAATTTCAGGCCAGTTTGCTTTAGAAGGAATTAAAATCTTATTCATAATTCAAATTTTCAGCAGTTATTAAATTACCATTTTCTCAATAGGTGCTACAAGTATGCCTTCTGCACCACAGTTTTTAAGCTCATCTATCACTTCCCAGAAACGTTCTTCATTAATCACCGTGTGAACTGAACTCCAGCCCTCTTCGGCCAGAGGAAGTACTGTTGGACTTCGCATACCGGGCAGTAATTTTATAATATCATCTAATTTCTCATTTGGAGCATTGAGCAAAATATATTTTGAAGTTCTGGCATTCAAAACAGATTTGATCCTGAACTGCAATTTCTCAAGAATGGCCTTTCTTTCAGCGGAGATCTTGGGTGAAATAGCCAGTACCGCTTCACTCTTAAGGATTACTTCAACCTCTTTCAGATTATTTTTAAAAAGAGTGCTTCCACTTGATACAATATCTACAATCCCATCGGCAAGACCAATATTAGGTGCTATTTCAACAGATCCGTTAATGATATGAAGCTCTGCTGAAATTCCTTTCTCCTTTAAAAATGAATTTACGGTATTGGGATAAGAAGTGGCAATTTTAGAACCATCGAGATCTTTTATGCCGGAATATTTAAATGATTTTGGAACCGCCAGGGAAACTCTGCATTTTGAAAATCCAAGTTTTTCTCCCTGCAGTATATCCTTTCCCTTTTCAATAAGGACATTCTCTCCTATAATCGCGATATCTACCACTCCGTCCCTGAGATATTGCGGAATATCTCCGTTTCTAAGGTACATCACTTCAAGTGGGAAATTTCTGGAAGAAGCTTTTAACTGCTCCTTACCATTATCTATAGAAATTCCGGCATCTTTAAGGATTCCTATAGAATCCTCATAGAGACGTCCCGATTTTTGTACTGCTATTCTTAATTTTTCTTTACTCATAACTTATTTTGGCTGAAATTATAAAACAAAAAACCCGTTTGATTGCTCAAACGGGTTATGAATATTTTAGTTATTGTTACAACATATCATATTCACCTCGCCTGAGCGGGGGTGGAAAAATGATGGTGATGTACAGTAATTGTTCTCATTGTTGATGGCAAATCTAAATAAAAATTTCAGAAATAAAACCTGAAATTAAATTTTTAAGATATGTTTATTAATTATTGCCCAGAATAATCGGCAATCCTTCGTCTCCAGATCCTATTACAACTACTTTGCTGTTAGGTGATTTAGCGAGTTCAACTGTTGCCTGAATACCTTTTTCCAGTAAAACCTTATCGGTAAGTGACGCACTTAAAATTTCATTCGCACGCGCTTTACCTTCAGCATCTATTCGCTGACGTTCAGCTTCCTGTTGAGCTTTTGTCAATCTGTATTCGTATTCTAAAGATTCCTGCTCCTGTCGTAATTTACGTTCAATTGCCTCTTTAATAGTAGACGGCAGGGAAACATCTCTAACCAAAACTTCATTTACCTGAACATATTGCTCATCAAGCAAAAGGTTTGTTTCGTCAAAGATCTCTTTTTGAATTGCTTCTCTTTTACTCGCGTATAATTGTTCAGGGTTATATCTTCCTACCACTGCTCTGGTAGCTGAACGAATTGCAGGTTGTAATAATCGCTCGATATAAGCCTCTCCCTTTTCCTGGTGTAATTTTCCAAGGGCTTTATATTCTGGTTGAAACCAAACTGAAGCATCCAGGCTAATCTCAAGACCATTAGATGAAAGTACACGCATTTCTTCATCTATAGACTGTTGACGCACTTCGTATACAAACACCTTGTTCCAGGGAGCTACAAAATGAAATCCTTCAGATAACGGAGGCTCATCTGTCACAACACCTTCATCAAATGTGCGATATAATACTCCAGCCTCTCCGGAATCAATAGTAACAGTAGACTTCGCGATAAAAATAATTAAAATGACGAGACCGATAAAAAGCGGTATCCCAATCTTGGGTAATCGTTCCATAAAAAATTGTTGAATTTATATTAGTCCTAAATATTTTCGGTAAAACCACTCAGCGGCAAGAATTATAATCAAAATAAGCAATAAGTAATACCAGTCTATCAAAGGTACGGTTTTTTCACTGCTTTTCTGTACTGGTTTGAATCTATCATTGTTAAGAAGGTCATATTTCAAAGAATCTACCTTATCCGGGTAAAATAGTCTGGTATTATTATAGGATGCAAAAGATGCCATTCCCGATTTATTTGCGGATACGAATTGTCGCTCGGTATTGTATTCAATTACCTGAAAACTCCCGGATCTGGAAAGGCTGGTATTCTCAGCATTCACGTTAAAATTATAATTTCCGGGAGCTAAATCTCCAACTTCAAAAACATAGAAATTATTCTTAATGAGTAGATCTGATGTAAAACTATCATTTGATTCACTGTTGGTAATGGTAATCTTTAAATCGGCTCCAGCATCAAACTGGTAATTTTCATCAAAAAATTGTGCGGCCACTATTACCTTTTGATTGCCGTAATAGAAGTTCTCGTAATCGATTGTAAGACGATCCCGGTTCCGCCTGGAGGTTAAATTCTGAATGACTTTTCCGAAGAAATTATCAAATTCTTCAAAAGTCTTATTGTCCAGGTATGATTTCGCCCGCCATCTCCAGATGTTTTCTCCTAACAGAAATCCTATTTTAGGCTGATTTTCAGAAATAGCCAGAAGCGGCTCTCCTGTTTCCACTCCCTGAATTTCCTGCTGAAGCATCACATCAAATAAATTCTGAGTAAAGGCTACTTCGCCAAACTTATCTTCCAACGGAGGAAAATCATCAAAACCAATATCCTCAAACTGAAATGCACTGAAAGTTTTATCATAAACAGGAAATATTTCCTGAGACTGACCTGTAGCGTTTTTTGAGAATTCCAGGTTAAGTGAATTCAAATAAGTCCAGTCTGTTTTGGTTCCCGTAATAAATAATAACGAAGATTTGTTACTAGTTATTTCTGAAATCACATCCTGAAACTTTCTATTTAATTGGTATAGTATAATTAATTGATATTTAGATATTTGAATATTTTCTTCATTGATGTTTTTAATATTCAGAGAACGCTGCTGATTACTTTCCACCGACTTCTTTATAGCACCAAGATCAGGATGTATCAAATCTGTTAGAAGTAGCACAGAAGTGCGTTCATCTATCACCTCCACTCCAAAATTCTGGTAATTGTTTTGTGTATTTTTTTCATCATTAAGAGGAGTGATTTCCGCTTTATAGGTTTTCACACCCAATGAGTTTGCAGGCAGTGTGAAATTGATGATTTTCGACTTTACCTCTTCCGAAAAACTGATTTCCTGAGAATAGATGATCTGGTCACCAGACTTTATATTAAATTTTGATTCCTCGGTTAGTTCCTCTCCTGAATAACTTAAAAATACCTCAATGGGAAATCTGTTTTTTAAAAACGCATATCGGTTAGAATTTATCCGGTCTATACTCAAATCCTGATAAGTAGTGGTATCTCCAAGAACTAAAGGAACAATCTCTGTATTTTCTCTGGCTTTAAAATATCTAAAATCCCTGCCCTGACTCTGATTTCCGTCAGTTAATACAACAATTACCTTTTCATCATTATGAAAGAGATTTTCGGTTTCACTTAGGGCATTATAAATATCGGTTCCGGAGTCCCCGAAGTTCAAAGTATCTTTTAAAGAAAGATTGTTTCCAAAGTAAAGGGTATTTATTTTGAATCTTTGATTTAATCCCTTGTCACTTTTTAGGTTCTGGATCAGGTCTTTTAATTGCTCTTCCTGCTCCAAATAAGAAATCGACCGGGAATTATCGGAAAGTAAAATTAATTCAGGTTTCTCAATGGTATAATTCCTGGTCCTTATCTTAGGATTCACGAACAGCAACAATACCAGGAAAACTGCCAGGGCACGGAGTGCGAAAAATATATAATTATTTCTAAGGTGACTTTTCTTTTTATAGAGGTATTGATAATAAGCAAACCCCAGCGCTATAAGGAGCGCCAGGGTTATATATAAAATTGTGCCTATTGTCATTCTTAAAATTAGAAGTTAAAAGTCAGAAGCTCGAAAGCTCCAAGTTAAATAAAATCTTCCATCGTTTACAAGGCATTGTTGATTTAGTCTAACTTCTCACTTCTAAAACTCACTTTCTCAAGTATGCATACCGCCATCTACATGAATCACCTGCCCGGTAACGTATGAACTAAGATCACTACCAAGGTATACGCAGGCATTGGCAATATCTTCCGGTTTCCCGCCTCTTTTCAATGGAATTGCGTCTCTCCATCCCTGAACGGTTTTTTCATCGAGTTGCTCGGTCATTTCAGTTTCAATGAAGCCTGGAGCGATTACATTGGTTCTAATGTTCCTTGAACCGAGTTCCTGTGCCATAGACTTAGAAAATCCAATAATACCAGCTTTGGAAGCAGCATAGTTAGACTGTCCTGCATTACCGGTAACGCCTACGACAGAACTCATATTGATAATACTTCCACTGCGTTGCTTGAGAAATGTTCTCTGCACGGCTTTAGTCATATTAAATATCGACTTAAGATTTACCTCAATCACACGATCAAAATCCTCTTCACTCATACGCATTAAAAGATTATCCTTAGTGATCCCTGCATTATTGACAAGAATATCTATAGATCCAAAATCTTTCACCACATCGTCAACAAGTTGCTGGGCATCGGTAAAGCTTGCAGCATTAGATTTGTAAGCTTTTGCTTTAACCCCCATTTCTGAAAGTTCTTTAGCTAAGGCTTCGGCAGATTCGGCTGAAGAATTATAGGTGAATGCGACATTGGCTCCATGTTGAGCAAATACCTGGGCAATACCTTTTCCAATTCCGCGGCTACCCCCGGTAATTATTGCATTTTTTCCTTCTAATAATTTCATATTTTTCAATACTTGGTTAATTGTCTTTTCAAATATAACAAAACCTGAACGGGCTTAAATAAGAAATCCTCCTGAAATATTCAGCTAAGAACACTTCAGGAGGATTTAGATTATAAGGAAAGTTATTTTAGCCTTTTAAAACTTCCGCTACCTTCTTTCCTATTTCAGCAGGAGAATCCACTACATGAATGCCATTCTCCTTTAGGATTTTCTTTTTAGCCTGAGCTGTATCTTCACTACCTCCAACGATTGCACCGGCATGACCCATGGTACGACCTGCAGGAGCAGTTTCCCCGGCGATAAAACCTACAACAGGTTTTCTGTTGCCGTTTTCTTTTACCCATTTAGCGGCATCAGCTTCAAGCTGGCCACCAATTTCACCGATCATAACGATACATTCGGTTTCTTCGTCGTTCATCAATAATTCAACAGCTTCTTTCGTGGTGGTTCCAATAATTGGATCTCCACCAATACCAATAGCCGTGGTAATTCCAAGACCCTGTTTTACAACCTGATCTGCAGCTTCATAAGTTAAGGTACCAGACTTGGATACAATCCCTACTTTTCCTTTTTTGAATACGAAACCTGGCATAATACCAACTTTCGCTTCACCCGGCGTAATCACACCAGGACAGTTGGGTCCAACAAGTCGGCAATCACGATCTTTAATATAATCGGCAGCCTTTACCATATCAGCTACCGGAATACCCTCGGTAATGGTGATAATAACTTTAATACCAGCATCGGCAGCTTCCATAATAGCATCGGCAGCAAAAGCCGGCGGTACGAAAATGATGGAAACATCGGCTCCTGTTTCTTTAACAGCTCCTGAAACCGTGTTGAAAACTGGCTTATTAAGGTGCTTTTGACCACCTTTCCCAGGAGTTACTCCTCCAACTACATTTGTACCATATTCTATCATCTGTTCGGCATGGAATGTACCTTCGCTTCCGGTAAAACCCTGCACGATTACTTTAGAATTTTTATTGACTAAAACGCTCATAAGTGTTTTTTAATTTAGGAGTACAAAAGTAGGTTTTTAAAAATAAAAGTTAAAAGCTTTTTCCAAGTTTATTAAAGCTTTAACCCTCTTTAAAAACCTTTAAATATCAAAGATTGTGACACTTTAAAAAATAAGCCGGGAAATCCCGGCTTATCTTCTTTCATTATGATTGTTTAAATATAAATTTTCACCACATCGATATTTGGCGATTTTTTCCTAATATCAACCTGTTTGGCTTTTCCTTCATTTATTATCTCCATCGCCTTTTTATAACTAATTTCTTCATCATTTAAATAGTAAATAGCCTCCTTTGGATATTTTGACATAGAGCTTTCTTTCCTAACCATGGTCTTTACTGTGAATCCATTTTCATTTCTTACATCTTCAGTTATTACCTGAGTAGCTTTTTCGGTTGGCGGGGGTGGTGGCGCAGGAATTTCGCTTCTTAATCGCTCAATTTCAACCTGCCGTTCTTCTAAACGCTTCTGCCGCTGTTCTATTCTCTCCTGCTCCCTGGCCATATCGCGCTCCATTCTTTCTCTTTCTCTTTTAGACATTTTCCTGTCTTTTTCCATGGTCATTCTCTCTTCCCTGATGCGTTCGCGTTCCTGTTGTAGACTCTGGCGCTCCATGCGTAATACTTCCCTTCTTTCGTCTCTTTCATTCATTAATCTTCTTTCATGAGGGGCACGAGCATGTTCCGCTGCTGGAGGTGGCGGTGGCGGCGGAATTTGTTCTGATCTTTCCCTAACCGGTGGGGGCGGTGGCGGTGGAGGAGTTCCTGCAGCTGCCGGAGGTTTAGGTGCAAGAAACTCTGTTCCAGAAATTTCTGAAAGTTTCGTTTTCCTGTATTCCTTGTTTAATCTTTCAATAAAATTTGTGGTAGAATTAGAAAAGTCGATATTAAACCAGGGATTTTCCATGGCTTCTTTGCTCCAGTCTTCTGTAATTGCATCCACTTCTGCAGAAAAATCTTCGAGCTTAATAAGCTTTTGATTTAACCAGATCTTCTCACCTTCAACCTTTACATTAAGAACACCTTCTTCCTGAAAAATAACAGAAGTTTCATTCTCATTATAATTTTGTTCCTCAATTATCTGATTGTCCTGAGGAATAACATTTTCATTTATTTCACTTAATTGATTATCCGGAATCTTTGAATTTGTATTATTTTCTGAAGTTATTAAAGGCTTCGCAGCTATTTTATTATTAAAGAAAAATAAACAACAGCCCAGTACGGGGACAAAAAATCCTAGTCTAATCAGGAATTTTCTGATGGAAAAACTTTTTGAAATCATAAGTATTCGTTTTTTAGTTAATGAATAATTGATAGAACTCGAAAGAGCGGCCTGATGGGAGCCACCTGCATAATTGTATAATATTTTAGAATATCGTGGTGCGTTTTTTATTTCTCTTAGCACCTTTTCGTCAGCAAGAAATTCATGGTTCAGTTTTGCTAGTTTTTTAAGCCAGATGAATAAGGGGTTAATCCAGAAAATGATTTGAAGAAATTCAATAATCAGAATGTCGATAGTATGTTTCTGATCGACATGTGCCTTTTCATGAAGAATAACTTCTCTGGCAATTTTTTGTTCTTCGTAATCATTTTTATTCAGAAAGATATAATTCAGAAAAGTATGCGGATTCAATTTTGACTTCAGTAAAACATATATATATGGCTGCTCACTAAGCTTTTTATTATTCTTTATCTGAAAATTCATTTTATACAAATTCTTAGCAAATCTGTATAACAGAAAAAGAGCGCCTATCACATAAAAACCTGTTAGTAAATACGGAAGATATTCATTGATAAATATTTCAAACATAGAGGATTTAGCAACAACCTGGGATAAAGGAACACTACCTGCGGCCGCATACATCTCATTACCTGGCGAGACTTCTGTAGTATATGTAAAGGTTATTAGAGGCAAAGTAATGGAAAGCATTAAACTACCTATAAGGAAAAACCTCTTAAAGGAATGTACTTTCTCATTTTCAAGACAAAGCTTATAGAACGTGAGAAGCACGAACAAACAAAGTATAGATTTGATAATATACACTAGCATCTTATTTGTTCTTTATACGTTCATCAATGAGTTTGCGCAGATCTTTTAATTCCTCTTCACTCAAATTGGTTTCTTTGGTAAAAAATGAAGCAAATTGCGAGGCCGAGTCATTAAAGAAACTTTTTATCATTCCATTCATTTGTCGGGAGAAATACGATTTCTTAGAAACTTTTGGAAAATATTCCCTGGATCTCCCCTGCTGTGTATAGCCAACAAAATTTTTATCCTGCATCCTTTTTAGTAAGGTTGCTACCGTTGTGGTGGCCGGGCGTGGCTCTGGGTAAGCTTCAATTAAATCTTTCATAAAAGCCTTTTCCTGCTTCCATAAAATCTGCATTAGTTGTTCTTCGGCGTTAGAAAGTTCCATCATTTTTATTTTACTCTACAAATGTAGAATAATATTTTTAATTCTACAAGTGTAGAATAACTTATAAATAAAAATCCCTCAAAAAGAGGGATCATATTTTATATAATAATAAGTTTAAGACCAGGGATTCTCGTCTATTTCCTCACCCAGCTGACTTATTTGCACTCCCTTAAATAATTTACCATCTTTTAATTCCCAGATGGCTATAAAATGGGCTAACGGCATTTCTTCATCAGGGTTTTCAATAGTTCTTACATGGTAAGTAAAATGAATAGCAGCATCCACTTTTCTTGCTACAATTTTTTCAATTTCGGCACGAAGAGAATCATAAGAAGATGCCAGTTCCTTACTAATATCAGCAATTCCCTGAATATCCAATTTTCGAAATCCTGTAGTTCCGTACCAGGAAAGTTCTACCTCCGGATGAAGATAGGTTCGTAAAACTTCCTCATCCTTATAAAAATCAGACTGATAGAATTTTGGAACTACTTCCTTTGCTTTACTACTCATGGCATAAACTATTTAAATGTTTTTACAATCTCAGGCAATCTTTTTATTGCCGCGTATTCTTTCAATTTTGTACGTACCTCACCAAAAGGCGTGCCCCAATAGGTGGTATTAGGTACCGTATCTTTTGAAACTCCACACTGGGCCATAAGAACAGTTCCCGTTGCAATAGTGATATCGCTTCTAATACCTACCTGACCCCAGATAGTCACATTATCTTCCACGACCACGCAACCTGCTATTCCTACCTGCGATGCGATGAGACATTTTTTTCCAATTACGGTGTCGTGCCCTATTTGAATAAGATTATCCAGTTTGGAACCTTCTCCAATTATGGTATCTCCGGTCACTCCCCTGTCTATAGAATTATTAGATCCTATTTCCACATTGTCCTGCACCACAACGCGGCCTCCAGATAAGAGTTTGTCAAAGCCTGTCTCTCTTTTCTTATAATAAAAAGCGTCTCCTCCCAGCACCGTACCACTGTGGATAATTACATTATCTCCAATAATACAATTATCTCCAATATTAACACCGGCATGGATCAGGCAATTTTTACCGATTTTGGCATTATTACCCACAAATACATTTGGCTGAAGAACAGTACCCTCTCCAATTTCTGCTGAATCTGCAACCATTAGGTTTGCCAACTGAAACGGATTGAAATGTTTTGTAAGTTTATTGAAATCTCTGAAAGGATCATCGGAAATCAATAAGGCTTTACCCTCAGGACACTCCACCTCTTTATTAATTAAAATAATGGTAGCTGCCGATTCCAAAGCCTTATCATAATATTTTAGATGATCTACAAATACAATGTCTCCGGGAGTTACCACATGAATTTCATTCATTCCCTGCACAGGAAACTCAGGATCACCCACATATTTGCAGTCAATCAATTCAGCTATTTCCTTCAGGGAATATTTTCCAGTGAACTTCATATGGTATCTATTCCTTTACTCTTTCCTTGTAAGTACCTTTTTCGGTTTCAATTTTGATCTTATCTCCTTCATTAATAAAAAGAGGAACATTTACTTCAAAACCAGTTTCTACTGTCGCCGGCTTAGTAGCGTTGGTAGCAGTATTTCCCTTAACTCCGGGTTCGGTATGAGTTACTTCAAGAACAACGCTAGCAGGCATCTCTACTGAAAGAGGCATATTGTCTTCCGTATTTATAAGAATAGTAACAACCTCTCCTTCTTTTAGAAGTTTAGGCATATCCAAAGCATTCTCGGTAAGTCTGATTTGTGTATAATCTTCCACATTCATAAAATGCCAGAATTCCCCATCTTCATAAAGAAATTGAAATTTATGAGTCTCGACTCTTATATCTTCAATTTTATGACCTCCTGAAAAGGTATTCTCCAGAACTTTTCCGGTAGTTACACTTTTAAGCTTGGTTCTCACAAATGCAGGCCCTTTACCTGGTTTTACATGAAGAAATTCTACGATCTTATAGATATCGTGATTATACCGAATACAAAGTCCGTTTCTAATATCACTTGTTGATGCCATTATTTAATTTAGTTTGAGCTGAAGTATCCTTTCATGATACCTCTTTGTGAGTTTTTAATGAATTCTAATATTTCGTCTCTCTCTGCGGTAGCCTGCATTTCTGCTTCGATAATTGCTACAGCCTGAGAATTATTATAATTTCTCTGGTAAAGGATCCTGTAAATATCCTGGATTTCCCTGATTTTTTCAGTACTAAAACCTCTTCGTCTTAGTCCAATAGAGTTTATCCCAACATAACTTAAAGGTTCCCGTCCTGCCTTTACAAAAGGCGGCACATCTTTTCTAACCAGTGATCCACCGGTCACAAAGGCGTGCTTCCCGATACTACAAAACTGCTGAATAGCCGCCATTCCTGCAAGTATAACATAATCTCCAACGTTTATATGCCCTGCCAATGTACTGTTATTGGAAAAGATACAATTATCGCCTACAATACAGTCATGTGCAATATGACAATAAGCCATAATCCAGCAATTGTTTCCAACCACTGTTTTCATCCGGTCGGTGGTACCACGATTTATAGTCACACACTCTCTAATAGTGGTATTATCACCAATTACTGTAAGAGTGTCTTCGTCGTTAAATTTTTTATCCTGAGGGACGGCAGAAATCACGGCTCCGGGAAAAATACTACAATTCTTACCGATGCGTGCGCCTTCCATTATAGTCACATTGGAACCAATCCAGGTACCGTCTCCAATCACCACATTATTATGAATAGTGGCAAAAGGTTCAATTACCACATTTTTGGCGATTTTAGCTCCTGGATGCACATATGCTAAGGGTTGGTTCATATTAATTATTTAGATTTTACAATTTGTGCCATCAAAATGGCTTCTGTGGCCAGTTGACCATTTACGTAGGCATATCCTTGCATCTGACAAATTCCGCGGCGAATAGGGGCCAATAATTCCAGTTTAAATATTAAGGTATCACCAGGCACTACCTGTTTCTTAAATCTCACGTTATCAATTTTCATGAAATAAGTAAGATAATTTTCAGGATCCGGCACCGATTTTAATGCCAGAATACCACCGGTTTGTGCCATCGCTTCCACTTGAAGCACTCCAGGCATAACTGGTTTTCCCGGGAAGTGACCTACAAAGAAAGGTTCATTCATGGTCACATTCTTAACTCCTATCACATGAGTTTCGGTA
>JAGXII010000175.1 GCA_024635735.1 Christiangramia sp.
ATCAGCTGGATAGAAATATTCCAGAAAATTCAACCTTTAAAGAGCCCTATTTAAAGTGGAATACAGAAATACCCAGCTCTGATTATCAAAAACTTGATTTTAAAAAACCATTTCAAACTTCTAAAGAAATCACTTTAAATGCCTCCCAAAATGTTGATCCAAATCCAATCCCGGAAAATTCAATCAGGGGAATCAGGTATAAAAAAGGAGAAGTCTGGGATAACAGCTATTATCCACTCACCAGAAAAAATCTGGAGAAAGACTTTAAACTTTTACAGGAATCAGGGTTTAACACGATACAATTCGCCGGTGGAAATATATACGATTATAATATCTTACAAATGGCCACGGCATATGGGCTACAGGCTATTTATGAATTCAAAATAAATACATCCCTGGATTTCCTCCGTAATACAGATGAAATTCAGGAGCTTAAAGAACAAATTCTGGAAACTACCGACGATTACAAGGATAATCATAGCATTCTGGCCTATACCTTTCCCTATGATCTTGAAAAACATTTTAATAAGCCCCTTTTATTTAAAGAAGAAACCGCCTATTTAAATTTGATAACTTCCCTTTGTGAAAAGATCAGGATTCAGGACCCTTCCAAAACTCTTATTCTGGATCTTCCACTCAATGCCGAAACTATTGGCAATTTAAAAAAATTCGATTCTTTAAATCTTCCTTTTGATTCTTACGGATTGATAGTAAAAGAAAACAAATTCCTCCAACCGGTTTTAGATTTTGCCAGAAGGAATAATATTAAGGTATTTATAAGTGACGTTAGAGCTTCCACTCTTTTTGAAAATAAGGACAAATTAAATAAACAAAATATCGTTCTTCACAATTTTCAGGATGAAAGAGAAAATGCTCATTTGACATTGGATGGCCTTGTTGATTTTTCAGGGCGGAAAACATACGATTTCAAGAAAATTACTGCTCTGTGGACTAATAACAACCAGCATTTAAAGGATCATAGCATTCGAATTCTAAAACCTGCTATACCCTTGCGTCCCGGACATTATATAAATTATAAATCTTTATTACTGAAAAATAATGAATGGGTTTTACCGGAAAATATAAAAATCGATTCATACAAAATTAACTGGTATCTTATCAAAAATGACCAGTTTGGTAATTCACTTAGCTTAAAAAAAATAGGATCGGGTGAAGCGGTTAATGTAAAAATCCCTGAAGATTATAAGTCTTATGAAATTTTACTTTCGGCAAATAAAAAGGGCACTGATTATGTTTTCAGTACCCGATCAAGACTTTATTTAAAAGCAGAAAATTAAACTGTTTTCGGCAAAAATACCTCAGCCATCATACATCGTGCGCTTCCTCCACCACAAGTTTCTATAGTTTTAATTTCAGAACTCAGAATTTCACAATGCTTTTCGATTCTGGAAACCTGATCCTCTGTTAAACTTCTGTGTGCACGGGCGCTCATCACCAGGTATTTTTTTCCTCCTTCACCCTGAACCTGAAGCATGTTCCCGGCAAATTCGTGCATCTGCTCTTCTGTAATGGAAATTATTTCTTTTTCATCCATTTTCAGGTGCTTCACTACATTCTTTCTCTCCTTCTTATCATCTATGGTATCCAGACAGATCACTGCAAACTCTTCACCTAAACACATCATAACGTTGGTATGATAAATAGGGAGTCTTTTTTTACCTACTGTCTGATACGCATTAAAGATGACCGGTGTAAATTCAAAATCTTCACAAAACTCAATCAACAGATCTTCATCTGCTCTGGGTGAAATCGCACAATAGGCTTTTTGATTTACCCTGTCCAGAATCAAACTTCCGGTTCCTTCGAGAAAAACATCATCTTCCTCTGCAGCCGTATAATCTACAATATCTTTAATTTTATAACCGGCTTCCTCCAGTTTAGCAAAATATTCAAGTCTTCTTTCTTTCCTTCTGTTTTCAGCAAACATAGGATATAAAGCTATCTCACCATCTTCATGAAACGAAACCCAGTTATTAGGAAATATGGAGTCTGGAGTATTGTCTCCAATTTTATCCTCCACGACGATCACATTTACGCCAACAGCGCGAAGCTTGTTCACAAAATCATCAAATTCCTTCCCTGCAAGAGTATTTATATCCTCACCTTCAAGATTTTCCTGAAAATAATTATTCACTGCGGTTTCTTCATTCATGCGGAATGCAACCGGCCTCACCATCAAAATCGTATCTGTAATCTGTCTCATCACTAAAAAATTTAATCTCTTGTCAAAGGTAATGTAGAACAACGCAATAAACCTTCCTGTTTTGCAATTTCAGCATAAGGAACTTCTTCTACGGTAATCCCCTGTTCTCTTAACCAGGTATTCAATCGGGTAAAGTTCTTTTCGGAAATCACTACATCTTCTGAGATCGAAAAGATATTGGAATTCATATTGTACATTTCATCCCTTGTGATCTCAAATACATTTTCTTTTCCGAAGAAACTTACCAGCCATTCATATTCTGAAGGGATTAAAAACCCCTCTTTATAAATTATAGCCTTATTCTTTCCTACCGGCTGAAAACAGCAATCTAAATGCAATGCATTGTCTTTTGCAATAGTATTCGATTTTTTTAAACTAAATGCAACTACTTTTTTTTCAGGAAAAATATCCCGAATTGCCTGTACTGCCTCGGTATTTGTTCTCGCCGTAATAAAATCACGGTAATCCTTCCCTTTATAGGTTCCTACGAAAATATAATCTCCCATCGGCATTACGTCCCCACCTTCAATATGGGCCGCTTCAGGCAAGGTGATTATGGTATTCGGATCGATTTGTTTTAAAACATGATCTATAGCTTCAATTTCCTGATCGCGATCTGGCAGTATATTCGATTTAATGAATTTATCTTCTATTACAAAGGCAATATCCCTGGTGAATATTTGATTATAATCCTCAATAACCTCTGGCCTAAATACCTTTACATCATATTTTTTTAATACGGCTGCTACGGCTTCTATTTCCTCTTCCATATCTTCTTCTTTTGGATAGGTGCCGGCAAGAATATGTTCTTTAGATTTAGGATCGTATGCTTCCTCTAAAGAAGGTACAGGGCCGTTACTTTTGGCTGTTCCAAGAACTACGGCTCTAAGTCTCGAAGTTTCGTTATTTATATGCAATTTCACGCTCTCTGGTTTTTTGGCAAATATAGAAAAAGCTCCATATCAAGATGAAGCTTTTTCTTTATTCATTTATAATCAAAAGGTTTTATCGGCTTCCTAGAGGCTTAAAATCTCTAAGATTTTCACCAATATAAATCTGGCGAGGTCTACCAATAGGTTCCTTTTTAAGTCTCATTTCTCTCCATTGGGCAATCCAGCCTGGAAGTCTACCTAATGCAAACATTACTGTAAACATTTCAACAGGGATTCCTAGTGCACGGTAAATAATTCCTGAATAGAAATCTACGTTTGGATAAAGTTTTCTTTTTACAAAGTAATCATCTTCCAAAGCTTTTTTCTCCAAACCTTTTGCAATATCCAGAACAGGATCTTCAACTCCTAACTTTCCAAGAACCTCATCTGCAGATTTCTTAATGATCTTCGCTCGCGGATCAAAGTTCTTATACACACGGTGTCCAAAGCCCATTAATCTGAAAGGATCTTCTTTATCCTTAGCTTTTTCCATGAACTTATGAGTATCCCCTCCATCTTCTTTAATTCTTTCAAGCATTTCTATTACTGCCTGGTTTGCTCCACCGTGAAGTGGTCCCCAAAGTGCAGAAATACCTGCAGAAATGGAAGCAAATAAACCTGCATGAGAAGAACCTACCATCCTTACTGTAGAAGTAGAGCAGTTTTGTTCATGATCTGCATGAAGAATTAACAATTTATCGAGTGCATCAATAACCGCTTTGTCTACTTTATAAGTCTTCCCGGGCTTTTCAAACATCATTTTATGAAGATTTTCTACATAACCCAATGTATCATCCCCATAATTTAATGGAAGGCTGTGTTTTTTTCTAAGTGTCCATGCAGCAAGAACCGGAAATTTACCAAGGATTTTCACAATTGCATTGTACATGTCCTGTTCAGAAGAAACGTCTACCGAGGAAGGGTTAAATGCAATTAAAGCACTGGTTAGCGATGAAAGGACACCCATTGGGTGAGCCGATTTTGGAAATCCGTCAAGGATTTTTTTCATTTCTTCATCTACCTGAGACTGTTCCTTGATATCATGGGTGAATTTTTCCAGCTTCTCTTTATTTGGAAGTTCTCCAAAAATCAAAAGATACGCGACCTCAAGAAAATCAGCTTTTTCGGCAAGATCTTCAATCGCATAACCACGATATCTTAGAATCCCTTTTTCCCCATCTAAAAATGTTATAGCACTCTCGCAGCTACCTGTATTTTTATAACCAGGATCAAGGGTGATCAACCCTGCTTCTCCACGGAGTTTTTTAATATCTATCCCAATTTCATCTTCGGTTCCGACGGTAACGGGAAATTCATATTTCTTTCCGTCAAACTCGAGTGTTGCTATTTTTGACATATGTTTATTTTGTACTATTAATTTATAATTTCGATGAATGCTAAATTACGAAATTTACTGTTAAAATTATTTTAAGCTGACTACCGAAATTTCAGGAAACGCTTTATTTTCTTCAGTTTTCGCCAATTTTTATTCAGTTGTTTAAAAAACTTCTATCTCATTTGGCAATAATTGCTTCAAAATGAAAAAAATGGGAGGATTTATATTTAATTTCTATGAAGCTAACAGGAAATCCTATTTCTAAATTTCAGGTTTAAATCATTGTTATTTGGCTATTTTATAAAGAAGTTTATAATATTGATCCACCGAAGATTCCCATGTAAATTTTTGTTTTTTGGCGTTTTTACAAATTTCCTTCCATTTAGGCTTATCATTGAAAAACATATCTACCGCTTCTGAAAATATTTTAATGAAATTTTGCTTCTTCTTCTCCATATTATCGCCATCAAAACTAAAACCTGTTTGCATATGCTTTACTGTATCTTTTAAGCCTCCTGTATGATGAACGAGACAAGGCTGACCATTTCTCATAGCCAGCATCTGGCTTATCCCACAGGGCTCAAACTGACTTGGCATGAGATAAAGATTTGATTCCTGATAAAGCATATCAATAATACTTTCAGACTGGGCATTGATAAATATAAAGTTCTTATACTTATAACTGGCTTCTCTAAATATCGCCTCATATTCCGGTGCTCCGGTACCTAAAAGAATATAAATCCCATTGACTTCTTCCAACTTCTTCATTAAAGTAGGAAGCAATTCCGGGTCTTCTTTAAAGAAATAGAACTTTTGTTCTGTTAGCCGGGCAACGCTGGTACATATAAAGTCCGGTTTATTTTCCTGAAACCTGGTAAGCTTTTCGCCAGTATGAGCCAGGTAATGCGCTTTATAATCTTTCTTCTCCTCCTGAAGCCATCGGAACAATCTTCTAACACATTGTCGAAAAAGTATTCCTTTTTCAACTTTTGTAATATTCGAATAGTTTGCTCCATTTAATATCCCGAAAAGACGATTTTCCTTATCGGCTTTTTTCCTGTCTCTTATACACATCTGACGCTGCCGACGACTCC
>JAGXII010000018.1 GCA_024635735.1 Christiangramia sp.
ATATACTAATAATTGATTTATAGTGCATGGATGCTCATTTTACCTACTGTATATTTAATTAGTGTCGTAAATAAAAGGTCTTATTTAAAATGAAAAACCCCTTTGCAGAAACAAAGGGGCTTAAAATTATTTATGAAAATCCTAAAGGCGTCTTCCTGTTAATAATTTGTAAAGGATTAGGATCACGGCCAGAACTATCAGGATGTGAATAATGCTGCCCAAATCAGGGAATGCAAAATATCCGATAAGCCATCCGATTATCAGTAAAACGATAATAAGCCAAATTAAATCTTTCATGTCAGGTTGATTTTAAGGCATGCACGAGGCTTGCCGTTGGTTAATATTAATTGTTTGTTAGTTAAGATATTGGTTAATTCTACTACTAATTTAGATAATAGATTGAGCTGTAACTGCCGATTTAACCTTGATTTAACTTTACATACTAAAAATCAGAGGGATGGCTTATTATTTCCTTGGCAAGTGATCTGATTTTCTCCATTTCTTCCGGATCCTATTTATCCAGTAGGTTAAGCATCATATTCATTCTTTGATCATCCTTGCATTTCTCCCTGTTTGAATCGAGAAAGTTCCAGTAAAGACTGTTAAAAGGACAGCTATCTTTTTTCACCATTTTCCTCACTTTATAGTTACGATTCTTACATTAATTGCTCATTCTGTTAATAAAATTACCGCTGGAAACATAAGGTTTTGTAGCTGCGATTCCGCTATAAGGGAACTGGCTTATACCACTGGTATTGGTAATTTCAACCCATTCAATAGCATCTATATAAATACCTAAATACAAGTAGTTCATTTTAGTTTTTGCATCCGAATAAAATGGAGACTATTTTTATTTACCAGCATATTAATACGTTCATAACCGGTCATTATTTTCACAGGATACATTCAGCCAGTCATTATCAGAAACTCTCAAATCATTCTTAAACCAAACCAGACCGGTCCCCATTATTTATTTTTTCGGCATTTATCACTGTAGTATTTTACATCTTCCCAGTCTTTTTTCCTTTGAAAGGCCTTTTACATACCGGGCATATCTTTTCAGGAAGATTTTCCTTTTTCATCAGGTAGTTTCATTTTTGAAGAAAGACTTCACTTCCTCATCCGGCCGGGCATAATGAAAGCGATCCAGAAGGCTTGGGAGTGAATAACCATCAAGCCCGTCAATGGCCACAGTTCCGGCATCGTCAAGTCTTAACCAACCATCTGGCATTTGTATACTTTCGTCAAAATAGATATGTTCAATGGAAGCTATAACCAATACCGTATCATTTTCTTTGATCGCATATTCATTTAAATATTTACATCCAATTTTTATCTCGGACTGTTCGACATACGGGGCTTGAAAATCATCGAGATACTGTTCCGTAAGGCCTGTTTTGTGAAATTCTGAAATCTCTTCATCATATTTCGCGGCAGTTTGGTGAGCCTGCTCGATCATTTTTTCATGAATATGATTTACGGTAAAATAGAAAGTTTCCTTTATGTTTTTATAGGTATTGCGAGCTACCGAAAGCGGCCTGGCAACAAAACCCAGCATCGCAGGATTGCTTCCCAGGTGGGTCACAGAACTAAAAACGGCGACATTAGGATTTCCTGTTTTGGATTTGGATGCAATGAGGTTTGCAGATTTATAGCCCGTACAGCTATTTATTAAATTAAGGCGGAAGATTTTTTCCATTCTCCCAATATCGTCAGGGCTCACATGTTTCATAAAAAAGGTCAGTTTAATAGACTGACCTCAATTTATAGATTGCTTATTTAAAAGCCTGTTAATGTAGTTTTAAATTAATCCTGATTCTCCATTTTATTAATCGCCATTTCATATTCGTCCATGGCTTCTCTTATTGCATCAATGTTATCTGAAGCTTTTTGATGAGCATCTTCCATTACCTTTTCCAGGTTTTTATCCGGATGCTGGAATAAGTCTGTGATCACATGGTTAATTTTATCAATGATACTGCTTTGAGTATTCTTGATGTCTTCCAGTTTGTTTAACGTCGACCTCATGTGGTCAAGCTTTTGCTGATCCATAATATTTGAATTTTAATTGATCTAAATTTAATTTTTGTAAAAGACGGCCCCTAAATCCTTAACAGCTTTTATTACAGGTTTATCTAAACTTTAAGAAACTTCCTTTTCCTCATAGGCTGGGTAATCTGTATATCCCTTGCTTCCGGCAGTATAGAAAGTGTCATTATCCCAGTCGGCTAACGGCCAGTGGTGACGAAATCTCTCTGGTAAATCTGGATTGGAAATAAAGAGTTTTGCGAATGAAACCAAATCTGCATTACCTTCTTCAATTACTTTATTTGCACTTTCCTGGTCGAAGTCTGCATTGATCATAAGAGTTCCCTTATAGATAGGGCGGTAGTGTTTTGCTATGTTAGTTTCCAGAAAGGGGATATCACTCACATCGTTAAAAGGTTCCGAGAGATGCACATAGGCCAGATTATAAGCGTTTAATTTATCGATAATATAATCGAAGGTAGCAATACTTTCATCGGTCGCGGTGATTCCAAAAATACCATTCAGGGATGGGTTAAACCTGCATGAAACCCGATTCTCCGGCCAAACTTCCAGAATTGCATCAAGCACTTCAAAGAAAAACCGGGCCCTGTTCGGGATACTTCCACCATAATCATCGGTTCTTAGGTTGGAATTCTTATTAAAAAACTGGTGGAATAGATAACCATTGGATGAATGTATTTCCACCCCGTCAAAACCAGCAACTTTGGCCTGGGATGCGGCATTACGAAATTCCTGGACCATTTCCTGAATCTCCTGAATAGTCATTTCTTTAGGATCTGTAGTTTGTTCAAATCCTTCGGGAGTATAAACTTTCATGTTAGGATTTACGGCACTGGGAGCAAGGGGTTTTTCTCCATTGTGAAATTTAGGATGTGAGACCCTTCCAACATGCCATAGTTGAATAACTATCTTCCCTTCTTTTTCGTGTACTGCGGCAGTCACTTTTTTCCAGCCCTGGACCTGTGCATCGGTATAAATACCTGGCGTATTTATATAACCAACACCTCTTTCTGAAACCTGTGACCCTTCAGTAATAATTAATCCGGCGCCAGCACGCTGTGTGTAATATTTTACATGCATTTCTGTAGGGGCATGATCTTTATTATCTGCACGGCTTCTTGTCATAGGTGCCATTATCACCCTGTTTTTCAGGGAAATATCACCTATTTTGTATGCTTGTAGAACTGGTTGTTCATTGTCAATCATAATTTTAAGCTTTGTTTCACCATTAAAATTACCTGATCTAACTGTTTACAGGTGTTAATTATATTATAAATCAAGGAGAATAAAGGAAATTGCAGGATAGTGGTGAATTAAAATCAGGTTTAAATATTATTAAGTAATTTCGCAGGCAGGATTAAATTAATTTCTTCATTTTTCAAATTCGGTGGAGATATCTCTTCAATTCAGTACATGCAGACACAAAAAAATGTAGCCATAGTAGGATCGGGCCTCGTAGGATCTCTGTTAGCCATCTATTTAAGAAAACAAGGTCATAAGGTCACAGTTTTTGACCGAAGACAGGATGTAAGAACCGTAGAGTTCTCGGGGCGTTCTATTAACCTGGCTATGTCTAACAGAGGATGGAAGGCCTTAAGAGAAGCGGGGATTGAAGATGAGATAAGAAAATTAGCCTTGCCACTGGATAAAAGAGCAATGCATGTAATAGATCAGCCTGTTTATTTTCAAAAATATGGCGAAGAGGGAGAAGCGATATATTCCATTTCACGAGGAATTCTTAACCGGAAAATGATAGATCTTGCTGAAACTGCCGGCACTACCTTTAGGTTTGAAGAGAAGGTATGGGAAGTAGATATGCCTAAGGCTAAACTATACACTGGGGAATCTGAAAAAAGTAACTGGAAAGAATACCAGTTCGATCTTATTTTTGGAGCCGATGGTGCTTTTTCCCGTATACGCCATAAAATGCAGCGGCAAAGTCGTTTTAATTATTCCCAGAATTTTATCGATGTGGGGTATAAGGAGTTGACCATCCTGGCGAATGCCGATGGATCTCATAAAATGGATAATGCTTCTTTTCATATTTGGCCAAGAGGCAACTTTATGCTTATAGCAATGCCTAACCGGGATGGAACATTTACCTGTACTTTGTTTATGCCATTTGAAGGAGATGTGTCTTTTGAAAGTATAAAAACAGAAACAGACGCCGATAATTTCTTTGAGAATCATTTTCCCGATATCAAGGACGAAATATCTAATTTGAAAAAAGATTTCTTTAGAAATCCTACAAGTGCCATGGTGACAATTAAATGTTTTCCATGGTCTTATTATGATAAAATAACGCTGGTAGGGGACTCGGCACACGCTATCGTGCCGTTCTATGGGCAGGGAATGAATGCCGGATTTGAAGATATATCTGTCTTAAATGAGAAAATGAATAAATATGGAAATGACTGGCATCAAATTTTCGAGGAATACCAAACCGAAAGAAAATCTAATGCCGACGCCATTGCTGAACTGAGTTACCGAAACTTTATAGAGATGAGCAGTAAAACGGCAGATCCAATGTTCCTTCTCCGGAAAAAAATAGAAAAGAAATTTGCGAATGCGCATCCTGAGATGTGGATCCCTCTTTATTCAAGAGTGACATTTTCAGATAAAGCATACTCTGAAGCTTTACAGATTGGGGATAGACAGCGAAGTATTATGGATGAGGTAATGAAAATACCAGATATTGAAGAAAAATGGGAAAGTAAAGAGGTCGAAAATAAGATTCTGGACCTTGTGAAAAAATAAAAAAAAGCTGCCAACCGGTAGCTTTTTTTAATGCGCGTTTTCTTTTAAGAGTTCTGGAAATTTAGCTTTAAATCTATTGATCCTTGGAATTGAAACATTCTGGATATATGGATTCTCGGGATGATTTCTTTCGTAATCTTGGTGATAATCTTCAGCTTTCCAGAATTTTTGAAATGGCAGTATTTCTGCCGCAATAGGCTTGTCGTAGTTTTTAGCCACTTCATTTTTCACCTGATTTATGGTCTCTTTTTGTTTTTCATTCTGGTAAAAGATAATAGAACGATAATGAATTCCTTTATCCCTGTCTCTTATACACA
>JAGXII010000019.1 GCA_024635735.1 Christiangramia sp.
GTAAGGTTGAAACCTGTACGGTGTTGGGATCATGATGCTCGCGATGCACGGTTGCCGCTTCATAGAGCAACTCCATAAAAGGCTTGTTGTATATATCCAGGATTTCTTCTTTTGTCCAGTCGTGTTTTAGTGCCATGTAAGTCTATTTGTATTCAAAAATAACGAAAGTTAAGGTTTATTAAGGTTTGCAGCTTTAAGAATTATGAACGGGAAAGCTAACAATTAATTTTTCCCAGCAGAATTGAAACCGCATTCCCTCCAAATCCTACTGAGTTTACTAAAATATTCTCAAGTTTATCAGGTTTATGCTGGAAATCTGAAAACGGAACACTTAAAAATTCCTGATGCTGCAGCATCAAAATTGCCATTTCCAGGCTCAATATTCCTGAAGCCGCAAAACTGTGTCCTGCCTTCCATTTATTACTGGTTATCGCAGGAAGTTTTTTCCCGAATACCGCCTTTAAAGCGTTTACTTCAGAAAGGTCACCTCCAATAGTTCCGGGAGCATGTAGAACAACGGCATCAACTTGAGATGGATCTATATCTTTCATGGCCATTTTCATAGATTTCTGAAGGCATTTGCCACTTTTAGAAAGGGAAGCGCCATGCTTAAGTTTTTCATTGGCATAACCAATTCCCTTAATGATCGCAACCGCATTCTCCTTAATCCCATCCTCCAGATTCAGTAAACCTGCAGCTTCACTAAGAAGCATTGAATTTCTGGTTTTTTGCATATCCAGGGACCGGCAGGGAAAATCTATATTTTCTGAGGCATAAATTTTCATCGCTTTCATCTGGGCCAGTGTAAAACCGGTGAGTGGAGCTTCACTTCCGCCAACAATAAAACTTTGGACCATTCCGCTTTTAAGCCAGGCAATTCCATTCAAAATTGAATGCATTCCGGTAGAACAGGTCACACTATGCGAAAATTCCGGTCCTTCAAGTTGCAGGTCCTGTGCCACCCACGAAGATATATTTCCAAGCGTGGTGGTGGGAGAAGTATAGGTTGAAGACTTCCCGGTTCTAATATATTCTTCATGATATTTTTCGAAGAGTCCTGTAGCTCCGCGACTACTTCCAATATTTATCCCTCCATCTTTTTGAATTTTATAATCAGCTTTAAGGTTTCTTGCGGCCAGAATTGCATAAACAACAGAATCATCGAGATGCCTGTATTTTGAATCTTCTGAGCGCAGGTTTTCTGCTTTGCCCTTTAAAGGTTCAGGTAAAAATCCTGCCCAGGAATGAGAGTCATCAATTTTGGTATTGGTAAAGAAATGATGCGAAGTATTATAGTTTTTCCAGATCTCTGCAGTGGTACTTCCCAAAGGAGAAACCGTATTTATCGCCGTGATAGAAACCGGATTTTTCAAAGCCTGATTTTTTTTCAAAAATAAGGCTGCCAGACGGACTCTCTAAATTTATGAAGCTAAATTCTGCTCTTTTCGGGATGATAGTATAAGGTTCTGGTAGATAGCATTTTTCTGTCACCAGATTTGATCTCGCTTATTTCCTCCAAAGTTTTTCCAGATAAAAGTTCCATTAATGGCTGGTTAATAGTATCCAGTAAAGGGAGTATTTTTTCCAGTTCCCGGTCCCATTCTTTATAACATTTCAAAATATCATCGGGATCCACCACCTTGCGATCCGTTCCTTCATCTTCCGGAATAAAAGATTCGGTAAGATTCAAATAACCATAATCATCTGTGAGCTCTTCGCCTTTTGCGATGTCCCTAATCGCCACTTCAAAATTATAAGCTGTGGAAAGGCAATTGGAGCGAAAACTATGATTCACATATTTTGCGATATCCCAGCAAAGTATAAGTTCTCCCTTACTATTTCTAAAACTGTATTTTTCAAGAAGTCTTTGGGTAAGCGGTTTAAAATATTCCGGACTATCCGGCGAAAAGACGCCATCAAGCTCATCCTGCACCCAGGTGATCGTTCCTTTTGGAATGAATCTCGTGGCCACCACTCCAAAACCAACCTCCTCACTAATCCATTTCAATTTAGTATCGGGATGCATCATAACTCTCAGATTTACAATCTAAGTTATAGAAAAAACGAATCCGAAATATAAAATTATTAACGCTATCGGATAATTTTAAAACTCTGAAAACAAGCCTTCTATCACAGTGTATATCTTATGAAGATCTTCTTCTGAAATTACATAAGGCGGAACTATATAAATCGTATTTCCAAGCGGCCTGAGTGAAACACCGTTATTCATAAAATACTGAAATAGTTTATTGCGAAGATCTCCATAGCGATCAGTTTCCACGTCAAGTTCAAAAGCCATAATGACTCCAAGAGATCTCGGATTTTTAACCTTTGTATTTTCAGAAATCTTTTCTACAAAATTTCTGTTTTCCTGCGTGATCCATTTAATTTTTTTCTGAATAACTTCAGATTTCAATAATTCTATCCCGGCAATGGCCGCTGCGCAGGCCAATGGATTAGCCGTATAGGTATGCCCATGAAACAGGCCTTTAGCGATATCATCTGAATAAAAAGCATCGTAGATCTTCTGGTTACAGGACGTAATTCCCATAGGGAGAAGCCCCGCGGTTAGAGCTTTAGACAAACATACGATATCAGGTTTTTCTGAAATATACTCCGAAGCAAAATACTTTCCGGTCTTTCCAAAACCCGTCATCACTTCATCTGCCACAAGAATAATCTCATTTTCACGGCAGATCTTTAGAATCTTATTCAAGCCTTCTGCATCGTGAAATTTCATTGCAGCCGCTCCCTGGATAAGAGGTTCATATATAAATCCGGCAATATTATGAGCTCTGATGAGCTCATTTAAAATTTGGAATACTTCTTCATTATTATCTCCTTTGGGTACCGGGATCCTTTCCACCCGAATAAAATGATCTTCAAAAGCCCCGTTATAAACAGAAAGTCCGGAGACTGACATTGCTCCAAAAGTGTCTCCATGAAAACCTTCTTCGAACGCCAGCATTATTTTACGATCGTTCCCGAGATTATGATGATACTGTAATGCCATTTTAATCCCTATTTCAGTGGCTGTCGATCCATTGTCATTAAAAAATAACTTCTGCTGGCCTGCAGGAAGAATTTCTATCAGCGCTTCAGATAATTCAATAGCCGGTTTATGCGTAAATCCGCTAAAAACCACCTGGTCGAGGTTTTGCATCTGCCGGGAAACCTTTTCAGTAATAAAATTATTGCAATGCCCGTAAACTGCCGTATACCAGGAAGAAATTCCGTCTATATAATTATTGCCCTGATCATCTGTAAGAATGGTGCCCTTAGCTTTAACTATAGGCAACATATTAGGAGAAACCTTATGCTGGGTGAGTGGATGCCACAAATGTTTCCGGTCTCTAATCTCCAATTCTGAATTTTCAACTTCTATAGCTCGCATATTTTCTTTCTGAATTTTTCAGCATATTCCTCAACTACCCTCTCATTAAAATAGGGCTCTTCGTCTATCCTGCCAATTATTGTAACACCGCCCATTTTTTTGATTATGGACTCTGTGCTTTTATTTTCTTCTCCGCTGAAGATGATCCCGATTTTTTCTATTCCGCGGGCTTTAAGAGCTTCCAGACTAAGCAAAGTATGATTAATGCTTCCCAGATAATGCCTGGAAACCAGAATAACCGAATAATCCTTTGAAATAAGGTCAAGGATCATATTCTTATTATTTAGCGGAACCATTAATCCCCCGGCGCCTTCTATCACAAGATCCCTCCTGGTTTTAGGAGGAACTATTTTTTTTATATCAATCTTCACTCCATCGATATCTGCCGCAGCATGCGGACTCATGGGCGTCTTCAAGGCATAGCTGTTATCGTGAAAAACAGTTTCCTTATCATTTATAAAGTTTTGAACTTTATGAGTGTCAGAATTATCAAGATCTCCTGCCTGAATAGGCTTCCAGTAATCAGCTTTC
The DNA here is from genome assembly GCA_024635735.1 of Christiangramia sp. GTDB lineage: Bacteria > Bacteroidota > Bacteroidia > Flavobacteriales > Flavobacteriaceae > Christiangramia. Next base: position 3,926 of record JAGXII010000019.1, read on the forward strand.
AAAGCTTTCACCGCTATAGCTGCAACCACTGTCTTTCCTACTTCGGTTCCTATTCCTGTAATAAAATACGTTTTTGGCATTTTCAATATTTGTTTACAAAATTACCCAACACATTCAAGACCTCCGAAATTTCCTGGACCGAATTAAAGCTGTGTATACAGAATCTTAGTCTTTCTTCTCCTTCGGGCACTGTTGGCGATAAAATGGGTTTTACTACAAACTTTCTTTCCTGAAGTTTTTCTGCAATTTTCTTCACTCTTTCGTTCCCCGGAATAATACAACTTTGAATAGCCGATTCACCTTCGATAAATTTATCCGTGAGCTTATTCTTATCTATTTCCGCTTTAAAATGAAGGATATTGTTATTCAATTCCTGTATGCTCTTCTGATCTTTTTCCAGCAATTCACAGGCTGAAATAATAGTTGCTACAGAATGGGGAGACAGCGCAGTGGTATAAATAAAACTTCGGGAAAAATTTATCAGGTAATCTTTTAATTCCTTGCTTCCCAATACGGCTGCTCCATGGCAACCCAAAGCCTTTCCAAAGGTGTGCATGCGCGCAAAAACCTTATCCTGCAATCCCAAGTGCTGAAGTAAGCCTTCCCCTTTTTCGCCAAAAACCCCTGTTGCGTGAGCTTCATCAATGATCAGTTTAAATTCCAATTCTTCAGAAAGCGCAACCAGATTTTGTAAATCTGGAGAATCCCCGTCCATAGAAAAAACAGATTCGGTAACCACGTAAATTTCAGCGTCTGGATTTGCCAGATTATCCAGTTTATTCTTGAGATCTTCCAGATCGTTATGACGGAATTTATAAGTTTTTGCATTACACAATTGCAAGCCTTCCCGGATGGAAGCATGCGAAAACTCATCATAACAAAGGATATCGCCCTTTTGAGGAACCGAAGAAAACAACCCAATATTGGCGTCAAAACCAGAATTAAAAATCAGGGCAGCTTCAGAATGATGAAAACGAGCCAGGAAATTTTCTGCCATTTCAAATAATGCATGATTCCCTGACAGTAAACGCGAACCGGTAGAACCATTAAGATTTTCGAAATTTGAAACCAGATTAACTGAACTCTTGTGAATATTCAGACTTTTTGAGTACCCGAGATAATCGTTAGAATAAAAATCGACTCCTTCAATTCCGCTGTTCAACATCCTAAAGGAGTTATTATCCTTCCTTTTCTGAAGTCTTGTCGCTAATTTTAAAGGAAAGTTTCGCATATTACAAAAGTAAACATTCGGCAATTATTATCATGGAGTGGAAGTTATTTGCATTAAGAGCCGGACTTGCTACTTTAGCAGGGCTTATTATTGGGTTAGAACGTGAAACCCAGGGAAAAAATGCCGGCCTGAAAACAAATGCTTTGGTAGCTCTCGGATCCTCCCTTTTTATTTTAATGTCCCTTGAATTTGAAGGTGAAAAATATGTAGATATTACAAGGGTGTTAGGGCAGATAGTAGTTGGAATTGGTTTTATTGGAGCAGGAACCATACTTCAAAAAGGCAAACACATAAAAGGTCTTACTACAGCCGCAACCGTTTGGTGTAGTGCCGCTTCCGGATGTCTGGCAGGATTTGGAATGTATATAGAACTGGCGATCATTAGCGGAATAATTCTAATTATCAACCTTGTATTCGGATATCTGGAGGATCGTTTAAAAAAGAAGAAAAATATGGAGGACGAAGATTAATCTCTCTTTTCCTTATTTTCAATACGGGTGTGATCTATATTATCTTCCGGCGTATCATCTACAATACTTTTCAGAATATGTGAATTCTTCTGATATTTTCCTCGCAGATCATCCATAACCGATTTATCCCATAACTTGATCCCGATAAAATAAGAAGCCCGGCCAATAAGGTGCGCAC
>JAGXII010000176.1 GCA_024635735.1 Christiangramia sp.
ATCCCGACGTGCCGGGATTTCGTTCGGGGACCTGTACTCCATACTTGTTTTATGACATTAATATGGAGGTGACCACACCACTTAAAGTGCATCCTTATGCATTTCACTCGGCAGTGGTACATTCTATGTCCAAAACTAAGATAAAAGAAGATATTACAAGGTTATTGCTGGAGGTAAAAGAAGTAGGGGGCAACCTCAATGCCGTATTTAAAAACGAGGATTTTTCTCAATATTCCGATAAAATTTTTTATTATTCTCTCTTAAAACAGATTCATGAAATTGAATAATATAGAACACGTGTTTTTTGATCTGGATCACACGCTGTGGGATTTTGAAAAAAATTCGGCACTTGCGTTTCAGGAGATTTTTGAAAAACGAAAGATCAATATTTCTATTAATGACTTTTTAAAAGTTTATAAACCAATTAATTTCAAGTACTGGGAATTATATCGTGATAATTCGGTGACTAAAGAATCCCTGCGATATGGGAGATTAAAAGAGAGTTTTGATTCTTTAAAATTTGAGGCTACAGATACTACTATCAACTCCCTGGCCGATGATTATATAGAATATCTGCCTAATAACAATAACCTCCTTGAAGACAGTGTAAAGGTTCTGGACTATTTAAGCCAAAGCTACAGACTTCATATTATTACCAATGGATTTGAAGAAGTCCAGCATCGTAAAATGAAAAATTCAGGAATTCTTGAATATTTTGATAGTATTACAACTTCTGAAGAAGCCGGGGTAAAAAAGCCTCACCCCGAAATTTTCGAAAAGGCCATCTTAAAAAGTAATGCCCGGCCTCAAAATTCGGTGATGATAGGAGATAATCTGGAGGCTGATATTATAGGAGCTCATAAGTTTGGTCTTAATGTTATTTTTCTGAATTCTGAAAAAAATGTAGACCAGAATGAATTTCCTCAGATTCAAAAGTTAAAAGAACTACTGGATTATTTATAACAATAAAGAATAGGTATTTTCGTTTCCCAAGAAAGCTACTCAAGTGTCTCATTTAAAGTTGCTAAAAATACCGCTAACAGGCTTTTTTCTTTGCCTGCTTTTCACTTCCTGTTTTAAGGACGTGGACTTTAGTCAGGCGTCCGATATCAAACTCACACCAGATCTAGAAGCCGATATTCTGGTATACCAGCTCAACTTAAATGATTTTATAGATTCTCAAACCGGTGCTTATACTCCGGTTATTCGGGATACGGTTCGTCTGGAATTTCTCGACGATGATTATGTGCAGGAAGGTTTAATGTATGCGGCTTTTAGATTCAGACATAAAAATAGCTTTTCTCAACCTATACTGAGTAAAATAAAATTTTTAAGTAACAGCAACCAAACTCAGTTCAGTGTAAATTACGAAATTCCTGCCGGAACTAAGGCTACACCTGGAATAGTGGATACGCTTTATGTTGTGGAAGGTGCTGATATTGTGAAAGTTCGCAGATCAATTCAAATGGTCCTGGAACTTGAAATGATAGGAGGCGGGAAAGATATCGGAGGTGAACTTGACTTTTTATCTAAAGGCCTGTTCAAGTTTGAATTTTAATATGCGGAAGACAATCCTGATTTTATTAGCATTTGCCTCCTTGCTATGCCATAGCCAGAACCGTCCGCTGCTTTATAATGTAGATGACCTTCCACAATCTCTTCTTCAAAATCCGGGTGCACGAATTGATTTCACCAAACATATAGGGGTTCCTTTTTTTTCTCAAATCCATCTGTTTGCCGGATCTACCGGGGTTACTGCCTATGATATTTTTAATGATAAAAATCCCAATGTGAATCAGCGAGTGGCCCGTGTCATGAATTCTATCACTTCCGGGGATTATTTTTCGGTTAATGAACAATTAGAAGTATTGTCCTTTGGATGGAAACTTGGACAACGCGGATATCTCTCTGCCGGAATTTATCAGGAACTTGATGTGTTTGCCTATTTCCCAAAGGATCCCGCAATTCTGGCTTTTGAAGGAAACGCAGATTATATTGATGATAATTTCAAATTTTCTGACGCTAATTTTACCGGGGAGGTACTAACAGTTTATCATGTAGGTTACAATTATAAAGTAGACCGAAAACTTACTCTTGGAGCACGGTTTAAATTATATTCAGGAATTTTTAACGCTTCCAGCACCAATAATGAAGGAGTTTTTAGAACCGAATCTACCCCTAATGGTCCTAATTTTTACAGACATTATGTTGAAGGGCTGAATGTGGTTGTAAATACTTCTGGTTATGCTTCTTTAAAAGAAGAACAGGGAATGACAGTAGATCAGGCTGTAACGGAGTTACTGAGTCGTTCCTTCTTTGGACAAAATGTTGGAGTAGGAGTAGATCTTGGCTTTAATTATAAATTAACCGACCAGTTTTCGGTGAATGGATCTATTCAGGATTTTGGGTTAATGTTTCATCAAAAAGATGTTGAAAATTATCATTATTTTGGATCTTATGAAACAGATGGCCTTGAACCCTTATTTCCGGAGTTGGATAATGATGAAAAAACGATTCCTTACTGGGATGTTTTTGAGGAAGAGCTGGACGCAAATTTAACAGAGCAAACATTGAATGATCCATACAATACCTGGCGGCCTCTTAAGTATAATGCCGGTTTTGAATTTGGAACAGGGATGTCTATTTTGCCCTGTGATTATTTAATTAGCAGGCGTCCGCGATTTATGAATCTATTCGGAATGATATTTTCAGGAGTGAACCGTCCTAAAGGGCCAACCTATGGCGTAACCGCGTACTGGGATAGAAAAATAAATAATAAACTAAGATTTCGCCTGGCCTACGCGATAGATGAATTCAGTTTAACCAAAATAGGGCTTATGATCTCAAAGCGATTTAATAACTTTAATATTTATATGGCTGCAAATGATATTATTGGTTATACTAATTTAGCGAAAGCCAATAGCGCTTCCTTACAATTTGGTATGCAGTTCATTTTTAAAAATTATAGTTCCCGAACTAAAAATATAAACCAGGCAAAACGATAGATAAAAGAATTTGCCTACAGTAAACAATTATGAAAAAAATACTCGTTCTTCTTTTAGTCGTTAGTCCGTTTTTTAATGTTTTTGCGCAAAATATAAACCAGTACAAATATATTTTGATTCCCGAAACTTATGAGTTTACAGGAGATGTTGATCAATATCAGCTCAATTCATTAACCAAATTTCTTTTTGAAAAGGAAGGTTTTGAAGCCTTAATGGCAAAAGGAAAGAAGCCTGCAGATCTCAAACAGAATCTCTGTCTGGCTTTAAATACTGTTATTGAAAATAACTCCGGGTTATTTGTAACTAAATTTATTCTGAAGCTCGAAAACTGTAACGGAGAGGTTGTTTTTGAGAGCAAGGAAGGACGGAGCAGGGAAAAGGATTATAAAGCAGCCTATCACGAAGCCTTAAGAGATGCATTTGAATCGGTAAAGGAATTAAATTATAGATATAATCCTTCTGATCAATCTGTTGCAGTAGCGGCGGAAACTTCACCCGAAGTAATCGAAGACCAGGCGGAAGAGATGGAAAAAGTTGAGGAGGTTGAGGAAACCGAAGAGCCGACTCCGGTCAAAATTGCTACAGAGCCTAAAGCGATTGTCGATGCTGTGGAGGGAGGTTTTTTTGAAAATAATGGACAACAATATCTGCTAAAATCAACCGCTGAAGGATTTGCCCTTTATATAGAAAATTCTTCTGAACCAATTGCTCTTTTGCTCCAAAGCGGAAGCGGCGACAGCTTCATTTATAATTCTCTAAGCCATCAGGGAATTGCTTATTTTGATGAGCAGGGTAATCTTGTGGTAGAATATCTGATTAAAGAAACAAGTAAAAAAACAACCAGGATCTACCTGAAGAAGGATCAATAGCCGTATTTATTTTTCCATCGTTTTCTTAAAAATTCCCGCTGGGCATTTTCCCGCTGATTGTTGCCGGGTTGGTAAAGCGTGGTATTTTTGATCTCTTCAGGAAGAAATTCTGCCTCTACAAAATTACCTTCATGGCTGTGCGCATATTTGTAATCTTTTCCATAGCCAATATCCTTCATTAGCTTAGTTGGGGCGTTCCTAATTGAAAGTGGAACAGAAAGGTCCCCTGTTTTCTTTACAAGTCTCTGTGCTTCATTAATGGCCATATAAGAAGCGTTGCTTTTAGGAGAAGTGGCAAGATAAGTAACACACTGGCTTAATATTATCCGGGCTTCCGGATAACCAATAGTATTTACTGCCTGAAAAGTATTATTGGCTATTACCAGAGCCGTTGGATTTGCATTGCCAATATCTTCACTGGCAAGAATTAAAAGCCGGCGCGCGATAAATTTCACGTCCTCTCCACCTTCTATCATACGGGCGAGCCAGTATACAGCAGCATTCGGATCGCTTCCACGAATTGACTTTATAAATGCTGAAATAATGTCGTAATGCTGTTCACCTGTTTTGTCATAGAGTACAGTATTTTGCTGAACCTTTGATAGAACGAGGTCGTTGGTGATTTCAACATTCTTTGCTGCTGAAGTCACCAGAAGTTCAAAAATGTTAAGCAACTTTCTGGCATCTCCACCACTTAGTCTTAAAATTGCTTCTGTTTCCTTTAGTACCACATTTTTGGAAGCGATTATTTTATCCTCCTTCATGGCCCTTTTCAGAAGCTCAATAAGATCATCTTTTGTGAATGGTTTTAAAATATAAACCTGACATCGGGATAGGAGTGCTGAGATAACCTCAAAACTGGGGTTTTCTGTAGTGGCTCCTATTAAAGTTACCCATCCCTTCTCTACAGCTCCTAATAGTGAATCCTGTTGTGATTTGCTAAATCTATGGATCTCATCTATAAAAAGAATAGGACTTTTTGTAGTGAATAAACCCTCACTTTTCTTAGCTTTTTCAATAATTTCACGCACATCTTTCACGCCACTGCTTATGGCACTCAGCGTGAAAAAAGGTCTGCCAGATTCTGTCGCGATTATATTAGCCAGGGTAGTTTTGCCTACCCCGGGAGGCCCCCAGAATATCAGGGAAGGGATCATCCCCTGTTGGATTTGCTGCCGTAAGGCACCATTTTGACCTATTAAATGCTGCTGACTTAAATAATCATCAAGAGTCTTCGGGCGTAAACGTTCTGCCAGCGGTTGATTCATAGTGGTTTTTTAAATGACAGTTTTTCATCCTAACGAGTTTGGATGCTTTTTTGTAATATTAATTAAAATTGAAGAAAATTTGAAAGCTTCCACGCCTTTTGTTTTTACCACGGGTACCATTGGATATCCGCTGCTTTTTGTCCTGCTCATCTGGATCGTATTCTGGGCTGAAGTTCGTTTTGGTTTAAATCTTAATCAGTATGGTATCCGGCCGGGAGAGATTAAAGGCTTACGCGGGATCTTATTTTCTCCATTTATTCATTCTGATATTAAACATCTCTTTAATAATACCATTCCCTTATTTGTTTTATCACTTTCACTTTTTTATTTCTACAGGCCTATAAGCTGGAAAATACTTCTAATAGGTCTGGTTGTAACCGGATTCCTGACATGGCTGATAGGAAGGCCTGCTAATCATATTGGTGCTAGTGGTATTATTTATTTACTTGCAACTTTTCTATTCTTTAAAGGTATATTTTCAAAGTACTTTCGCTTAGTAGCGCTTTCATTTATAGTGGTCTTTTTATATGGCGGGTTAGTTTGGTACGTAACACCCATAGATCCAGCCATTTCCTGGGAAGGACATTTATCCGGGCTCGTTACCGGATTTGCTTTATCTCTTATCTTTAAAAAGAATGTCGCTAAAACACCTAAGTATGTTTGGGAAAGACCGGACTATAAAGAGGAAGAAGATCCGTTTATGAAATATTTTGATGAGAACGGGAATTTTATTGAAACCCTGCCTGAAGAAGATTCAGATCTGGATGAGAATAATTACCAGTACATCTATAAAGAAAATCCACCAAAGGATTAAAGTCTTTGCCTTACCACTTCATACAAAATCGCGCCGCAGGCAACCGAAACATTTAAGGAAGCTATTTCACCCAGCATTGGTAATTTTGCTCTATAATCTGCTGATTTTATGATGGAATTTGACACGCCTTTTGCTTCATTTCCCATAATGATTGCGACAGGTTGTTTTAAATCAATATCATAAATATTCTTGTCGGTTTTTTCAGTGGCAGCAACTACTTTTATGTCATAACTCTGCAGATAGAATAAGGCATCTTTTATATGGTTTACTTTGCAAATTGGTACTTTGAAAACAGCACCGGCAGATGTTTTTACGGCATCAGCATTAATGGGAGCAGAACCTTTTTCAGGGATTATAATTCCGTTTACACCACAACATTCAGCAGTCCTGATTATCGCACCAAAATTTCTCACATCGGTCAAACCATCTAATAGGATAAATAATGGTGTGGTGGCAGATTTTTTTGAGTCTTCAATAAGTTTTTCAATACTTGTAAAGCTAACGGGAGAAATGTTGGCAACAACACCCTGATGGTTTCCTTTACTTAGCTTATTTAATTTTTCTACTGGAACGTAGGAAATAGGGTAGTCTTTATCTTTTAGATGGCGGTTGAGTTCATGAAACAGAGAACCGGAAAGTCCTTTTTGAATAAATATTTTTTCAATGGCTTTGCCGCTCTCAATAGCTTCTATAACCGAACGTATGCCAAAAATTCTGGTAGTTTCTTCCATGAGGCAAAGTTAGTATTAAAAGTTTCTAATGGCTTTATAATTAAATAAAAAAACCACCCGGTTAAGGGTGGTTTTTCTAAATTATATATTAATGTTGATTAGTCAACATCCCACCATGTTCTGGAGGTATTATTATCTTCTGCAGGAGTAAGTCTGCTAACGCCTTCTGAATAAGAAGCGTTATTTAAACTAGATTCTTCAGAAGGATAGTTGTAACGAGCTGGGATTTCACCACCATTGATGAAGTCGGTAGCTGGCATAAGAGCTGGAGTTTCTGTTCTTCTCCATTCTGCCCAGGCGTCGAAACCTTCAGCGAATAATGTAACCCACTTCTCTTCACGAATTACCTGAAGAAGTCCAACAGTACCAGCATCAGCTACTCTGGCATCGGCATATGCTTCAGCATCCTCAGAGATAGAAGTTCCATGATGGTAATCAAGAGATTCATAATCTATCATGATTCCTGTTTTAAGCATCATTTCAGCATCTTCTTCAGTCCAGTCTAAAGCAGCAGCCTCGGCTCTGTTAAGATAAGTATAAGCAGCTGTCATCATTGGAAGAGAGGAAGTAGGGTTCCAGTAGTTTTTAGTAGACATCTGGTTTTTACCTGCTCCGGACTCATCTCTGTATCCATAAGGAACACCTTCTAGTTCAGCATCCTTGGAATAAACTGATAATCTGGCATCTGGTGTCATATTAGATGTAGGATTGTACTCGGTGTCATCTCCCTGAAGTGCATCCACAAATTCAGCAGATAAGAAATAATCTCTTGTTCTGTTTGCGAACCAAGGATTTCTAAATCCACTTACATCTTCATAGGTGAACCATGCTTCAGCACCTACAGTTTCAATAACTCCGTGAGCATCTGATAACGCCTCATTAAATTCAGTAGCAGCAAATCCTGATGGATCTGGATATCTATCTGAAAGTTGAAGCGACATTTGAAGAAGTAGTGAGTTAGCATACTGTTGCCATTTAGCTACATCTCCACCGTAGATAATATCACCGGTAGGACCTTTTTTACTGTCGTCCATCATATCTCTGGCTTCTTTCACCATAGTGAATAGAGATGTATAAACATCTTCCTGAGAGTCATAAGCAGGAGTAAGGTTATCTACACCTACTAAAGCGTCAGAGAATGGTACACTACCATATGTATCAGCTAATCTTTTTACGATTTCAGCTTGCATAAGCATAGCAACTCCAATTTGATTTTCAGGTGCTCCCTGTGCATTAAGAGTAGCTCCCTGATTGTCAGGATTAGAAGCATACTGGATTACTTCGTGAAGTCCTTCTAAAGAACCAACATAGTAAGTATACCAGCTTGAAGGAGTTTCAGAATAACGCATCTCAGTTGTATAAGTAACCTGAGATTGGTATTGAACATACAGAGTAGGACGTATTAAATAGTCTCTACCAGTCGCTGTTGCGTAGTTTATCATGGCATTTGCCATAAGAGACGAAGGGTTGCCCTTAGTCGCTCCATTTGGATTTTCATTTAAATCCCCAAAATCTACATTTTCACAGGATACTGTAACCCCGAGAACACAAATGAGACCAAGGATAAAAATTGACTTTATTCTTTTCATCATTTTATTTTTTTAGAATGTTAATTTAATGTTCAGACCATAACTCCTTGTACCAGGTAACTGTCCGTTTTCCCCATAGGTCTCTGCTAATTCAGAAGGATCCCATTTGTTAGTGTTGTCATCAGAAACAGCTAATAAAGCTAAGTTTCTTCCTACCAAGCTAATACTTGCGCTTTGGAAAACATCGTTTACAAGAGAGGATGGCATACGATAAGTAAGACTAACAT
>JAGXII010000177.1 GCA_024635735.1 Christiangramia sp.
GGTTAAGCTTTCCATTGAGGAAATTCGGGAGATTATTAAACCAGTAGGTTTATCACCTATGAAATCCAAAGGAATTCATGGACTTTCTGAAATTTTGATCGAAAAATATAATGGTAAGGTTCCGGCAGATTTTGAGGCTCTGGAAGAATTGCCGGCTGTGGGGCATAAAACAGCAAGCGTTGTTATGTCTCAGGCTTTTAATATTCCGGCTTTTCCGGTAGATACTCATATTCATAGGTTAATGTACCGATGGAATCTAAGCAACGGAAAAAATGTGGTTCAAACTGAAAAGGATGCAAAAAGGTTGTTTCCCAGAGATCTCTGGAACAAACTACATCTGCAAATTATCTGGTATGGAAGGCAATATTCACCGGCACGGGGATGGGACCTCGAGAAAGATATCATCACAAAAAGAATTGGAAGAAAAACAGTTTTGAAAGAATATTACAATAAGAAAAAATAAAAAAGACCTGCAGGCTAATAAAACAGGTCTTTTTTTAAAATTAATTCAGAAGCGTTTCAAACTTCATCTCCTTGTATTCAATAATACTCAAAGCTTTTGAATAATTCAAAAGAAACATAATCGTTTCCTTTCTCGGCTGTGGATGATTAAATTTTTCTTCTTTCGAAGGTTTTTTAAAGTAAAGTTTCCCCATTTGGTAATCTTTTATGTTGGTTTTATAGAATAACGCAACACAAAGGGGAATATTGTTTTACTAATTGGTTAAAATAAGATTTCGCTTTTCGATGATCTTTCTAAGGTTAATAAGAGCATATCTCATTCTTCCCAGAGCGGTATTAATACTTACTCCGGTACGTTCAGAAATCTCTTTAAAACTCATGTCTTTGTAGATTCTCATGGTGAGAACTTCCAGCTGATCTTCCGGTAATTCTTTGATTAATTCCTGGACATCAGATTCTATCTGGTCTTTAATCAATTGTTTTTCCGCATTTAATCCACCATCGCTCAATACTGAAAAAATATTGAAATCGCCACTATTATCAAATTTTGGCATTCTCTTATTTTTTCTGAAATGATCTATTACTAGATTATAGGAGATTCTCATTACCCAGGGCAAAAACTTACCTTCTTCATTGTACTTTCCTCTTTTTAAAGTGCGAATGACCTTAATAAAAGTGTCCTGAAAAATATCTTCTGCGATATCTTTATCAAAGACTTTCGAGTAAATAAAACTGTAAATTCGATGCTGGTGACGATTGATGAGTGCTGCTAAAGCGTTTTCATTTCCATCAAGATAATCCCGTACGAGTGAAGCGTCAGTTACCTTAGTGTTATTCATAACAGTTACTTTTGTTGTTCAGGAATTTAGGGTTTCCTGAGGGTTAGGTTATTTAGTTCAAAAAAGTAACTGTGCTATATAGGCTAACTGATTTTAGGGTTGTTGTGCTCCAAATATAGCAACATAAAACCGAGAAATACAAATAAAAACTTAATTATTTAACAATACTATATGTTTTTCATTGCTTTCTTTCCCGCCTCATATTGAGTAACTTTGCGGTTTTAGCAGAAAATACACATGAACGTAGATATAAGCAAAGTAGATCCTAAGAAGAATATAATTATTAAAGGTGCAAAGCTGCACAATCTTAAAAATATTAATGCCATTATTCCCAGGAACAAGCTTGTAGTGATTACAGGACTTTCTGGATCTGGTAAATCAAGTCTGGCCTTTGATACTCTTTATGCAGAAGGCCAGCGCCGGTATGTAGAAAGTCTTAGCTCTTATGCAAGGCAATTCCTTGGCCGACTTAATAAACCAAAAGTAGATTACATTAAAGGAATTGCTCCAGCCATAGCGATCGAACAAAAAGTGAATTCTACTAATCCGCGATCTACCGTTGGAACATCTACTGAAATTTATGATTATTTGAAACTTCTTTTTGCAAGAATTGGAAGAACCTACTCCCCTGTTTCAGGCAACGAGGTAAAAAAAGATACTGTTACAGATGTCATAAATTATGTGAAAGAGTTCCCCGAAAGAGAAAAATTATTGCTTCTCGCCCCTATTCATGTGGAAGAAGGTCGTTCCCTTCAGAAAAAAATACAGATCCTGGCTCAACAGGGTTACAGCCGAATAAAAATTGATGATGAAGTAGTAAGAATAGATGAAACCGATCTGGATAAAGCACATGAGGACCATACTTCGCTTGTGGTAGACCGTATTATCACAAAAGACGAGGAAGATTTTTATAACCGTCTTGCAGATGCTGTGGAAGCTGCTTTTTTTGAAGGAAAAGGTGAATTGTTCATTGAGAAACTTTCAGATAATAGCCAGAGGCATTTCAGCAATAAATTTGAGCTGGACGGAATGAACTTTTTGGAACCGAATGTACATTTATTCAGTTTTAATAATCCATACGGTGCCTGTCCCAAATGTGAAGGATATGGAGATGTTATTGGAATTGATGAAGACCTGGTAATTCCCAATACTGCTCTTTCAGTTTATGAGAATGCAATCTTTCCCTGGCGCGGGGAAAGCATGAGTTGGTATCGGGATCAATTGATAAATAATTCGCATAAATTCGACTTTCCGGTTCACAAACCTTATTTCGAATTAAGTGATGAACAAAAGGATCTGGTATGGAACGGCAATCAATATTTTGAGGGAATCAATAAATTTTTTGAATTTCTTGAAAGTAAGGCATACAAAATTCAGAATCGAGTAATGCTTTCCCGATATCGCGGTAAGACCAGATGTTCTGTATGTAAAGGAAAGCGACTGCGTCCCGAAGCCCAATATGTAAAAATAAGCGATCACAGTATTACCGACCTCGTTGAAAAACCATTGGATAAAGTAAGAGCGTTTTTTAATGATCTTGAATTGAATGAATATGATGAAAAGATTGCTAAACGTCTATTGACCGAAATAAGAAACAGGCTTGGATTTCTTTCGAATGTAGGTCTGGACTATCTTACTCTCAATAGAAAATCTAATACTCTTTCCGGGGGTGAGTCTCAAAGGATCAATCTGGCAACCTCTCTGGGTAGCAGCCTTGTTGGTTCAATGTATATTCTTGATGAGCCTTCCATAGGTTTGCATCCAAAAGATACTGAAAAGCTCATAGGGGTACTCAAAAACCTTCGTGATCTGGGGAATACTGTTATAGTCGTTGAGCATGATGAAGAAATCATGAACGCTGCCGACGAGATCATTGATATAGGTCCGGAAGCGGGAACTAACGGAGGTTATGTGGTCGCTACCGGCAAGATGAAAGATATTTTAAAATCTGATTCCCTTACCGCAGGTTATTTAAACGGAACCTTAAAAATTGAAGTTCCTGAAAAAAGGAGAATTTCAAAAAATAAAATAAAAGTCCTTGGTGCCCGGGAGAACAATTTGAAAAATATCGATGTGGAATTTCCTCTGGGTGTTTTTACAGCTATTACAGGTGTGTCAGGTAGCGGGAAAAGTACTCTTGTTAAGAAAATACTCTATCCTGCCGTTCAAAAGGAAATTGGAGGTTATGGAGAAAAAGCAGGTCAGTTTAGTGGAATTGAAGGAGATTTTAAAAATCTTGGTAACGTTGAATTTATAGACCAAAATCCTATTGGAAGGTCCTCGAGATCTAATCCGGTAACTTATATCAAGGCTTATGACGATATTAGAAATCTCTTTGCAAACCAGCGGTTATCAAAATTAAGAGGTTTCAAGGCTAAACATTTTTCATTTAATGTGGAAGGCGGTAGATGTGAAACCTGCAAGGGCGAAGGCGAAGTAACCATTGAAATGCAGTTTATAGCTGATGTTCACCTGGAATGCGAGGTATGCAAAGGGAAAAGATTCAAAAAAGAGGTGCTTGAGGTGACTTTTCATGAGAAGAATATTGATGATATCCTGAATATGACGATAGATGATGCCACTCAATTCTTTGAAGATCACGATCAGGATAAAATTGTTAAAAAACTTAAGCCATTAAGAGATGTTGGCCTTGGGTATGTTCAATTAGGACAAAGTTCCTCTACGCTATCAGGAGGTGAAGCCCAGCGAATTAAATTAGCCTCTTTTCTGGTGAAAGGAAATTCAAAATCCAAGGCTCTTTTCATATTTGATGAACCCACTACGGGTTTACATTTTCATGATATCAAAAAGTTACTAAAATCATTCAACGCACTTATTTCGAAAGGTCATACTGTGGTAGTTATTGAACACAATATGGATCTGGTGAAATGTGCAGATTATGTAATAGACCTTGGTCCAGAAGGTGGTGAAAATGGGGGGTATTTAGTCGCAACCGGCACTCCGGAGGAACTTGCTCAACATAAGAAGTCCTATACAGCACCTTATCTTGCCGGAAAACTTTAAAACTATATAGCGCTGGTTTAAAGCGACTTAAAAATATAATATAGCCTTCCCCACAGGCACAAAAAGGCTTTAACAGACTTTTGGCACGCGCTTTGTATTTATTAAGGAAAATGTTCTTAATTAAATATTTACTGCCATGAGAAACCTCACCTATATTTTAGCTTTTCTGTTCATTGGATGGTCAGCTAATGCATCCGTAAAGTCCCAGCCAGCCACCTTAAATAATTACTATAACGATTCTTTTATTTTTGTAGAAGATGGTGTTGAGTTTGCAATTTACCCAAATGGTGAGTTCGACTTTTATTACAACCCTGAATTCCGAAGAGGAAATTCGGTTCATATTTCCACCCCAAATATGAATATAAGCTATAACTCCGGTTATAACTATGAACCGTATGTTCAGTACGACGATTACGGTGCTGTAATTCAAATAGAAAGTGTACCTGTTTATTATGACTACTACGGGAGAATTATTCAGGCAGGAGATATTTTTATCAACTATAATAATTTTGGAAGAATAGCCAGGATTGGAAATCTACATCTTCATTATGATCACTTCCAACATTACACACACAGTAGTGGTTTTATCAATTATTATAACAGACAGTATGTTTACAGGCCATGGCATGATTACTATCGCCGCCCCTTTGTGAACGTGAGTATTGTTTTTAACAGACCTTATCGTGCGTATTATCAGCCACACCGATATTCTTATAATCAATATGTAACTGTTTATAACAATTACTATTCAAACCATACAAGTCATAGAAATTTCTATCGCCCTTCAGACAGGGTAGCAAGTTATAATTATGGGGCCAGAACAACTCAGAAGAGAGATTTGAGAAGTGTAAGAACTAGAAGTAATAATGATGTATCTAATTCAAGACAAAGCGTAGCAAGAAGCCGGGAAGCAGGAAATAATCGTGCAGGAAGCTATGAGAGCAAACGATCTGGAACATATACTTCAAATGGAGACAGAACTACGACCAGAAGAAGTTCCGGAACCCAGTCTGAGGTTTATTCCGGGAGAAATGAAAGAAGCAGTGATGGCAGAGGAAGATCATCCAGAACTGTATCGCCTCAGCAAAAAAGAGAAGTGACAAGACAAAGTTCTTCGAGAGCGTCAAGGCCACAAAACACTGTTAAAAGGGAAAGTCGTGGTAATGTTCAGAGATCGGTAGAAACAAGTTCTAACAAAAGAGCCGTTAGAAGTACGAGAAATACACCTGAAAGGAATGCACAGGTTAAACGTCAAACAAGACAAAGAAGCTCTTCTGCAAGAAGTAGTACTTCCAGAGCTGGTTCTCCTGCAGTAGAAAGAAAAAATTCCTCAAGAACAAGAAGTTCGGCACGGAATGTGAATAATAAATAGTAGAAGATAGTTTATAATATTAATTTTTTGGTTGGTTAGTTGGAAAACCCCTGAAGTCTTAATGGCAGAAGGGGTTTTCTCGTTTAGAATCCCTTTAGAACATATTTAAGGATAGAATTTACATCTTCTGAAATATGTAATCTATAAATTATAAAAATGTATAAAAGACCCGTTATTATCGCTTTGATGGCGATATTCAGAATAGGATGAAACGGAAAATCCCAGAAATAAAAACCTGCACTAAATAAGATCGTAAGCAACATCACTATAACGGTTCCGGTAGTAAAAGGCTGAATTTTAAACTTTTTAAGGACAATGTAAACCTTGGAAGTATTGTATAGAAAAAAAGCTATAAAACTGGCTGCCGCTGCCCCTTCTATCCCGAATTGAGGAATTAGTAAAAGATTAAGTACAAAGGCTACGATGACCAGAATTACACCTACAGCCAGTACTATCCTGTAATAATCTGAATTAAATAAGATGCTGTTATTATTTCCTAGCAAATTATCGTAAAGCTTTACCATTGAAATAAGCAGAACTACAAAAATACTTATGCTGTATTCATCAGGAATGAGCTCATAAAGTTCATTCACGTTTGTAATTATCCAGATAAAAATAAGTCCGCTAACAATTAGCAAATTCAGGGAACTTTTCACATATAGATCCCTTAAACCCACTTTATCTTTTTTATTCAGCATTTCTGCGGTCAAAGGATTTGTGATTTGATGCATGGCCTTTTGTGGGACTGAGATCACAGTGGCAATATACACTGCAATTCCATAGATAGCCACATTCTCAATAGGCAGATAATGTTCTATCATCACCTTATCAAGGTCGAGCAATACCGTAGCTACTGAAGCCGCAAGAAGTATTAGTGCCGAATATTTTAATACCGGTGACAGATTTTTCGGAAATTCAAATTTAAATTTTGGCGGGTGCAGTGAAAATGCATAGGCAGCCATTACCAATGTCCTGAAAACATAGACCCCTGCCATCCCGTAAATAAATACTTCAACATTTATAAACTTAAAAAAAACAGCGAATAAGAGAAGGCTAATGCAAATGCGATGAAATACCTCCTTCATAAGATTCCCAAAAACACTTTTATAGTAGATTTTGGACCAGGAAAAGAATACTTCAAAATAAGCGGTAGCGAGCGCTATTAAAAATATGAGCCAGATATAAGGCCTTACAAGGTTATTTTCGCCTTCAAAGTAATTCAGAAGGTAATCATAGCCTATCACACCAATAACTCCAAGAATGATTGCCGCAATGGCCGGAGCGTATAGAACAAAGTTCAGTAACCTGTCCTGCTCTCCCCTGGTTTTATAAGAAGTGAAAAATTTAATAAGTGTGCTGTGTACTCCAAAAACCAAAAAAGGCCAGATAAGATTAGAAGCCGAAAGTAGAAAGCTTACAAGCCCGTAGTATTCCTTTTCCAGAAAATAAGTAAACAGAAACAGGGTATTCACTGCTCCCACCCCAAAACCAATGTAGGTGGTGACCATATTCTTAAAAGACTGATTAATGATGATCCCCATTTAAATATTACTGATTAGCTTGGCTAGTTTTCCGGTTAATTCTTTTCTATGGTATTGATAAATTTCTGCTGAATTGATGAGCTTTTCTCCTTTTTGATACTTTCTGAAAATTGAAAGAATTTCGTTCTTTATTTTTTCAGAATCATTATAAGAGAAAACTTTTCCGGCCTTGGTTTCATTTATAATTTGCTCCACATCCCAGCCCTCAGGCCCCACCGCAATCAAAGGTCTTCTAACGGCCAGGTACTCGAACAATTTCCCGGGAATTATTCCCCTTGTCTCTTCTGAATCTATTTCTATAAGCAAAAGAACGGCGCTTTCTTTTTGAATTGCTATTGCCGATTCATGATCTACATAACCCGCAATTTCCAAATAATCATTTAAACCTTGGTCTTTTATACTTTTTAAAACTTCCTCACTAATCCTGCCCGCAAGTTTTAAATGAAATTCATTCCTGAAATCCTCATTTTCCTCAATGAGTTCTCCTAATACTTTCCAAAGCCCAGAAGGATTTCTACCCGAAAGCAAAGAACCCACATGAGAAATTTGAAATTTTTGGGGCCTTTTAATTGTTTCTGAAATATCTAAATCAAATCCGTTTGTAATCACGCTTACCGGCTGACTGGTTTTGGAATCAAATTCCCGTTTGGTAGTAAAACTGGTAGTAATTATATGATTTGCCGAATGGAGTACTTTTCTTTCCAGCTTTTCATGTTTCTCCTGGGATCTTTTACTGAGTTTAAGTTTTGAGTGATACCCGATATTAGTCCAAGGGTCACGAAAATCTGCAATCCATTTGATATTGGTTTTTTCTGAAAGTCCCAGACCTATTAAATGTAAACTATGCGGTGGGCCCGTGGTTATCAAAGCATCATAATTGTTTTTCTGAAGCTCTTCTTTCAGAAATTTCACCGAAGGTTTTATCCAGAATTTTCTGGCATCAGGAATAAAATAATTACCCCGAATATAGAGCATCGCTTTTTGCAGAGCAGACTGATTTTTCTCTTTAGCGATTATACCGGAACTTATTGTTTCGGTTTCCTTTTTAGAAAAAATTCCAGCCAGGGAATAAGGCTCAAAAATAGGTTGTTTGATTACCCGAAGATCTTCCGGGATTTCACTCTTAAAACTTTCATCTATAATTGGATAACTTGGATTTTCAGGCACAAAGACAACCGGTTCTATCTGAAAATCCCTGAGATACTTTACAAATTTCAACCATCTCTGAACACCAGGCCCTCCAGCTGGTGGCCAGTAATAGGTTATGATTAGCACTTTTTTCATAAAGTTGGAGAAATAGAAAAGATTAGTTTCTTTTCTTTAATTCATATCCAATTCCACCCAGTAAAATAAGGCCAATTAACAAGGAACTCACAAGAGTAATTGTACTTCCCGTTTGAATAACCTGAGGCTCAAATTTAAAAACTACTTCATGTTCTCCAGCAGGAATATTCATTGCCCTTAAAACATAATCTGCGCGCACGTGGTCTACCGATTTTCCATCAAGATAAGCATTCCAGCCGGGCTGATAATACATTTCAGAAAATACAGCGAACTGATTAGATGGTGCTGAAAATTTATAATGTAACTCATTTGGTTGATGAGATTTGAGCACAATGCTGGCTTCTTCCGAATAGTTGAAGGAAGTATTTATATCTTCTTTAAATTTATTCTGAACCACTGCAGTGTTTTTAAGTTCGGTATCTTTTAGAGAAACTATCGCTTCATCTGCCGATTCTACCCATTCTATATTCTGTACAAACCAGGCATTTCCAAAAGCGCCAGGATTCTGCTGAGCCTGATTCCCATTATCAGTAGGAACTATAAAATATTTTACATTCAGCATATTCAGAATCTCCATATTATTCTGGGAGATATAAAAATCATACAGATCCTGGATTCTACCAGGCTTGGCAGCATGGTAACCACCTAAAGCATTATGAAAATAAGAGGTTCGTCCTGTATTAAATGGATTTCCCGAAACATCAAATACTCTGTAATGAGAGGTGTCCTTTAGAATTGCCGCATCGGCTTCTTGCTTTTCAAAAGGTTTTTCCATTTCCCTGGACTGAACAAAATCATCTTCATTTACATATCTCTTATCAACACCAATGAGATCTACAAGAAATAATATTACAAAACCTCCAATTACAAGGTTTCGCTTTATTTTATCCTGAATATAAAGCCATATAAGTGTTGCTCCAATAAGAACGAAGATGAGGGAACGCAAAGTATCGGCTGTAAAAATATCTTTGCGATCTTCTTTTAAGGCCCTCATAAAGTCCATTCCAAATTGCTGACTATATGAAGCATCATTAGCGCCTGAAAAATCGAACAGTATGGATTTAAAAAGAAGAAATATCAATAAAAGCCCACCGGTAATAATTCCGCCCCATTTAAGAGCTTCCATTTTATCTTCCTTTTTTAGGTTGGGATTGAATAACTTATAAAGTCCAAAAACGGCCATTAATGGCACACATAACTCCAGGATTATCTGGATAGATGAAACAGCTCTGAATTTATTATAGAGTGGAACCACATCTATAAAGAACTGCGTGAGAAATCCGAAATTCTTCCCCCAACTCAGCAACAAAGCAAGTACACTGGCTCCAACAATCCACCATTTAAGGCGACCTCTAACCAGGAAAAGAGCAAATACAAATAGAAAAATTACTGATGCGCCAATATATGCGGGAGCTTTTACATACGTTTGGTCTCCCCAATACGTAGGAGCATTTTCCGAAAAATTTGCAGCCTGAGCAGGAGAAGCTCCTAATTTTATAATAGACTGATAGATATTGGCATCTGTACCAAGATTCTCAGAACTTCCTCCACCCATAAACCGCGGAATGAAGAGATTAAAAGTTTCTACTACACCGTAACTATACTCGGTTATATAGTCATAACCTAATCCAGATTTTTCCTTTGGTGTTCCATCGGGTTGAATGCTTAGATCAGACTTTCCACGTGTACTAAAGTCGGCATATTCACTGGTCGCCATTAATCCAGTAGCATTTGCTGCTATCGCAAGAATAACTGCAACCACCATTATACCCAGTGATTTAAAGTATTTTGGAATTTTCTTTTTTCTAAAGGCATCCACCAGATAGGCGATCCCTAAAACAATCACTAATAACAACAGGTAATAGGTCATCTGGAAGTGATTGGCTTGTACCTCTAATGCCATGGCAATAGTGAGTAACAGAAAACTCCATATATTCCGGTTTCTGAAAATGGCAATTATGCCAGCCAGAACCATTGGCATATAGGCAATTGCATGCGCTTTCGCATTATGTCCAACCCCAAGAATTATTATAAAATAGGTGGAAAAGCCAAAAGCGATTGCCCCGAGAAAAGCCAGTTTATAATCCAGCTTCATGCATAGAAGAAGAATATAAAATCCTATAAAATAAAGGAAAAGATAATCTGCGGGTCTGGGTAGAAATCTTAAAAGATGGTCCAGTTTTTTAATGTAGTTATGAGGATAATAAGCTCCCAGCTGGTATGTTGGCATTCCACCGAAGGCCGCATCTGTCCAGTAAGGCTCCTCCCCTGTCTCAGCTCTGAAATCACTTTGTTCTTTAGACATGCCGATATATTGTACTATATCGCTCTGGAAAATTTCCTTCCCCTGTAGAACCGGACTGAAATAAAATAAAGATAGAATTATAAACCCTGCCAGAACCAGCAGATGAGGTAAGAATTGCTTCAGTTTAGCCATTAATCGGACTTTTAATTTTGATGAACAGTTTTGCGTTCACAAAGCAATTGCGATTGCAATGCTTTGTTAAAATCCGAAATTAATCAATTTCTTCGTAATCGATATATTCACCCACTTTTTTATCTGATCTGCGATTAGATTTAGGCTTTTTATCAATACTAACTTTGCCTTCTTTCTTCTGCGCTTCTCCCTGAAAACCTCCAAACTGTTGATTGAACTGCTTTTCAAACTTACGCCCCATCTTCTTCATAAAATATCTCAGGATCATAGGTCCAAAGTAGCGCAGCAATATTTTGAGGCCAAAGTATACTAACAGAATTATTAGAACCGTTCTTAATACTCCGGTAAATGATGCTTCTAACATTATTAAGCTTTTATGCAAAAATAAAAAGAAGCCGCCACAATCATGGGTACATCACCAATAAAATTATAATAAAACTTATATCTTTGAGAGAATCAAGCCATTCTAATATGCATAAATTAACCTCCTTAAGCCTTTTACTGCTTGCATTTCTGAGTAATAACCTACAGGCTCAATATACTGAAACTATCAACTCAAATCGCCCAGGACAATCACAGGGAGCCTTTGCTGTAGGCACCAGTGTTATTCAACTGGAAACCGGAGGATATTTTGGCGCAGATGAGCATACTGCCTATAATTCCAAAACCGATATTTGGGGAATTGATTATCAATTGAGATATGGATTATTTTTTGAAAATCTCGAACTGAATCTTTCTGGAGCATTTGAATCGCAGGATGCAACTTATAATTTGCTTGGTAATATAGAGAATTCGGTAACCCGAAATTTTAAGTCAAATACAATAGGTGCTAAATATCTCATCTTTGATCCTTATAAAACTTTAGAAGAAGATAAACCCAATTTATACAGCTGGAAAGCCAACCATCGTTTTAAATGGAAAACACTTATCCCGGCAATTTCGGTTTATGCCGGAGCCAACTTCTCCTTTGGTGATAATCCTTATTTATATGAAGGAGAATCCAAATTCAGCCCGAAAGGAGCCATTATCACTCAAAATAACTGGGGAAATACAGTTCTGGTCGTCAATCTTATAGGAGATCGTATAGGCCAGGAATATCCATCTTATACAGGTATAGTTACGGTAACTCATGCTTTATCAGAGAAATTTGCAATATTCGGGGAATACCAGGGAATAAATAGTGATCTCTATGCCGATGACATTCTACGAGGCGGCGCGGCTTTTTTAGTTGAATCAAACTTACAGTTTGACGTTTCAGGTCTTGTAAATTTTAAAGACACTCCTTCTCGCTGGCAGGTTGGTGCAGGAATTTCCTATAGAGTAGATCTCCATAAAGTCGATGAATTCCTGGAAGAGTCTAAAGAAGGAAACAAGCGAAGAGCCAGAAGTAAAAGATTTGGCCGTGAAGAAAAAGAAATTGAAGGCGAAGGTGAAGGAAATGGAAATGGATAATTCGAGATAAATCAAAAAAAGCCCCGCCAAATAAATGGCGGGGCTTTTTTATTATATATAACAAGAACTATTTATTAGCCATAGCTGCACTTACAGATTCTGATAGTCTTTTATAGGTGCCATTTTCAAGTCTTTCACGAATAGCTGAAAATGCCTCTAAAGTCTTTTCAATATCCTCAATATTATGACTGGCGGTTGGAATCATTCTGAGTAAAATCAAACCTTTAGGTATCACCGGATAAACCACAATAGAACAGAATACTCCGTGATTTTCTCTAAGGTCCTTTACAAGGGCCATAGCCTCAGGGATACTTCCCTTAAGATACACGGGAGTCACACAACTTTGTGTGGTTCCAATATCAAATCCACGATCTTTTAATCCGTTTTGAAGTGCATTTACGTTTTCCCAAAGCTTTTCTTTAAGCTCAGGCATGCTGCGTAACATTTCAAGACGTTTCAACGCGCCTACCACCAACTGCATTTGCAGTGATTTAGCAAACATCTGAGAACGAAGGTTATATTTAAGATAATCGATGATCTCTTTGTCTCCGGCTATAAAAGCACCGGTACTGGCAAGAGATTTTGCAAACGTAGCGAAATACACATCAATATCGTCCTGAACCCCCTGCTCCTCACCTGCTCCGGCTCCTGTTTTACCAAGGGTTCCGAAACCATGTGCGTCATCAACAAATAACCTGAAATTATATTTTTTCTTAAGCTCAACAATTTCTTTCAGTTTTCCCTGTTCACCTCGCATTCCAAAAACCCCTTCAGAAATAAGCAATATCCCTCCTCCGGTTTGTTCAGCGATCTTGGTAGCACGCTGAAGGTTTTTTTCGATACTTTCCATATCGTTATGCTTATAGGTAAAACGCTGACCTAAATGCAATCTAACTCCATCAATAATAC
>JAGXII010000178.1 GCA_024635735.1 Christiangramia sp.
ATGTGGGAGCGGGAACCGGAACCATTTGTTTTGGTTTTAAAGGCGGGATTGGAACTTCTTCAAGAAAGTTGCCTGAAAGCCTTGGCGGATTTACCATTGGCGTTTTAGTACAAACAAATTTTGGAGGAAATCTACAAATCAATGGAGCACCGGTTGGAAAGGAAATGAAACAGTTCAGTTTTAGTGATCGTATAATGGATAGTGCAGATGGCTCCTGTATGATAGTAGTTGCGACAAATGCTCCCCTGGAAAGCAGAAACCTTAAAAGAATAGCAAAAAGAGCCATTCAGGGACTTGCAAAAACGGGTGGAATAGAGTCCAATGGCAGTGGAGATTATGTGATCGCATTTTCAACTTTTAAAGGCAATCGTACTCCCTATGAATTAAATGGAGACACCTTAACTGAAACCGTAGTTCCCAACGATCTTATGTCGCCACTGTTTATGGCAACTATAGAAGCTACCGAAGAAGCAATTCTCAACTCCCTATTTATGGCTGAAACGATGACAGGTTTTAAAGAGCGTACTATTAAAGCGATTCCAACTGAAAAAGTTATCCCTATTTTAAAGAATTACAATGTGATTAAGGATTAAAGACTTCTGGTCTTTTCTTTGAAAGCCGACTGGAGTTTTTTTAATACTTCTCCGTTATCTGAACTTTTAAAAACTGTTTTTCCTTTATAAATCATTTCTGTTACCTGCATAATCTGAGTAGTGGTACCCGTACAAAAAACTTCATGGACATTTCCCAGCTCTTCGAGTGGGAATGGTTCTTCATGCAAAGTGATGCCATGTTCCTTACACAACCCAATCACAAATTTACGGGTAATACCAGATAAAATAGCCGGACCTTCGGGATGGGTGTAGACAATATTCCCTTTTATAAAAAATATGGAAGAATGTGAACCTTCCGTAACTAACCCATCGCGATATAGAATTGTTTCATTAAGACCAAGCTCATGGGATTTAGAATTTGCCATAGTGTTGGCAAGCCAGGAAGTTGTTTTGATGTCACAGCGTTGCCACCGAAGATCCTGATAAAGCAAAACCTTCCAGCTGCGATTTTCAAAACCTCCCAATTGCGCTGGAAAAGCATACATTAAAAAAGTGGGTTCTGTATTCTGCGGAATAAAATGCGTTCTTGGAGTGACTCCCCGTGTTATCTGTATATAAACTGCGGCGTCTTCTTTCCCGAGTTTAGCTCTTTGCAGGGCCTCATACACTAAACCTTCAATTCCTGAAAGATCAAAATCCAGATAAATTTCACTGAGACAATATTTCAACCTTTTCAGGTGTTCCGAAAGTAAAAAAGATTTTCCTTTATAAAATGGAATAACTTCATAGATCCCGTCGCCATGCATGAATCCGCGGTCAAAAACCGAGATCTTAGCGGCTTCTGAAGAAAGCCACTCTCCATTAAGATATACCTCTTTAGGAAAAGATCCTTTCATCTTTTAACCGAAATACTCATGAAGCTGAAGCGTCCATTCCTGCTCGAAATAACGCACTACGCTAATTAATAATGCCCCGGCGATAACATACCACCAGTGATAATTATTTCGCTTCACCATGAGACCACCTACCATTCCGAAAAAAGCATATGGAATACTTAAGATTAGATTGGGTATTAACCATGCGCCCTGAAAAACTGCCAGCAATTTCATTACCACATAGAAGATACTGTAAAAGAATATAATCTTTGAGATGAGAATAAGATAGCGCTGCGAGTTTTTACTCATTATAATTTTCCGGAGTTTTTCTTCGGTTTGTAGTTTGCTCAAAGGTGTACGCCCAATTTAAAAGCTGTTGCTCGCTAAAAGGTTTCCCTATAAAAGTAAGTCCTTTAGGGGCTTTATCTTCAGCATATCCCATTGGGACAGTAATAGCCGGATATTTTGCCACAGCAGCATAACCTGCATGATAGTTATTGATTGAAAGTACCGCATCAAGATTATGTTCTTTCATTGGTTTTTCAAAGAAACGGGTACCATTACGCTTTAAAGTATCTTTGATAGCCGCAAATTCTTCAGGAGTAGCAGAGTCTTTAATGATTCCCAAAAATAAAGCCTGTCCGTAAGGCGCTCTTTTCAGGGAGTCCTGATTATTATACTCTACCACATCACCTACGTTTTCAAATTCCACATCTCCTCCGTAATTTTTAAAATAAGATGGGAGATCTTTTTTCATATCTAAATTTAGAAGTCGGGTGAAATTTGGAAGATCTATATCTTCAGCTTCAAACTCAACGATCTCTGCACCGGCATTCTTCAAATCATTAACAGCTCTCATATAGAGCGTATCTTTCATAAGCCTTTTTATAGCACCAAATCGCTTTCCTTTTAAACCTTCCTTATCAAGATTGGAATAATAATTCTCAGAAGGAGTTTTCGCCATTTTAGAAGCCGGGTCCTTAGGATCTGTTCCAGACATGGCAGAAAGTAAGATGGCATTATCTACAACAAATTTTGTCATAGGGCCAGGAGTATCAAGGGTACTTGAAATTGGCACAATTCCACCACGACTTAACAAACCAATAGTGGGCTTTAATCCAACTACCGAGTTCTGGCTGGATGGCGAAAGAATAGACCCTGAAGTTTCAGAACCAACTGCAACCGGAGCAAGATTGGCAGCTACTGCCACTCCACTTCCGGAACTGGATCCTCCGGTATCGAGTATTTTTCTTCCATACGGATTAAGAGTTTGTCCTCCCACTGCAGAATATCCACTTGGACATTCCCCGCAAAAGAAATAAGCCCATTCACTTAAATTAGCTTTTCCCAGAATTAAAGCGCCGTTTTCTTTTAAACGCTGCACAATAAAAGCATTGTCGGTATTATTTTCCTGAAGTGCGACCGCGCCAGCAGTTGTTGGCATTCCCTTCGCATCAATATTATCCTTAAGCAATACAGGAATTCCATAGATAGGATGGTGATCGGGATTATTTTTTAATTCTTCATCTTTCGCCCTGGCTTCTTTTAAAAGATCGGGATTCAAGGCAATCACCGAATTCAATGAAAATTCGTTATCGCGATCATATTCCCTTATCCTGGTAAGATAAAAAAGCGCAATCTCCTCATAAGAAATCTTCCCGCTCTTCACCGCTGCCTGAATTTGAGGAATTGATTTTTCAAAAACCAGATTTTTTACTTCTTCATAGACCTCACTTGAGAATTCGTCAAGTTCAGTTTCGAATGGTTTCCAGAGGTTATCATTATCGATAAACCTTGAATCCACTACTTTAAATTCCATTTCTTCTACCGTATCTGTATTGGTAGAATCTCGTTGAATTTCATTTTCCTGGGATTGATTTTTCTGGTCATGTTTACAACTCAAAACGGCCATAGAGGCTAATAAAAGTAATACTGATTTTTTCATAGTTTTATTTAAAGAAAGAGTCCACAAATTCAAATTTATTAAAAACCTGCAGATCCTCTACTCCTTCTCCAACACCAATATATTTTACAGGGATTTTAAACTGGTCGCTAATACCAATCACGACACCGCCTTTGGCAGTTCCATCAAGTTTTGTAACGGCAAGTGAAGTAACTTCAGTAGCCGCAGTAAACTGTTTTGCCTGCTCAAAAGCATTTTGTCCGGTAGAGCCATCCAGCACTAACAAAACTTCATGAGGAGCATCGGCAACAGTCTTCTGCATTACTCTTTTCACTTTAGAAAGCTCCTTCATAAGGTTCACCTTATTATGTAAACGGCCGGCAGTATCTATTAACACCACATCGGCACCTGTTTTAACGGCATGCTGAATAGTATCGAAAGCTACGGAAGCCGGATCACTACCCATTTTTTGTTTAATAATGGGAACACCAGTTCTATCTGCCCATATCTGTAACTGATCGATCGCCGCGGCACGGAAGGTATCAGCGGCACCGAGCACCACTTTTTTACCATTCTGTTTGAATTGATAAGCCAGTTTTCCAATAGTGGTTGTCTTACCAACACCATTGACACCAACAACCATTATTACGTAAGGCTTTTTATCTTCAGGAACCGAAATCTCAGTACCCTCACCAGTATTGGTTTCGGAAAGTAAAGCGGCAATCTCTTCACGTAAAATTTTATTCAGTTCATCGGTCCCAAGGTATTTATCCCGGGCTACCCGTTCTTCAATACGGTTAATGATCTTTATAGTGGTAGTAACACCCACATCACTGCTCACAAGAACATCTTCAAGGTCATCAAGAACTTCTTCATCTACTTTTGCCTTTCCGGCAACTGCTTTACTCATCTTGTCAAAGAAGCTGGCTTTAGATTTTTCCAGGCCTTTGTCAAGGTTCTCTTTTTTCTCTTTAGAAAATATTTTTTTAAATAAACTCATTTTTTTCTTGGAAGGTTTTTAAAAACAAAAGAAGGTGAAAAGCCTTCTAGAGGGGCATAAATATACACAAAAAGAAAAAGCCGTCCAGAATAAATCTGGACGGCTTAACTATATGTTTAAAATCGTTTGTGAACGATTTTCTTACTTTTTCAAAAAGTCGTTTACGTCTTCCGGAGCCATGATTTGTTCTACAAAAGTGTAGGCACCGGTTTTCTCAGATTTAACCATTTTTATCGCTTTGGTTAATCTTTTAGATCCTGTTTGAATAGATGCTACTGATTTCTTTGCCATGACTCAATTATTTTATTTCTTTATGAACCGTCATTTTCTTAAGAATTGGGTTGAATTTCTTCAACTCGATTCTATCCGGTGTATTTTTTTTGTTTTTAGTAGTGATATATCTTGAAGTACCTGGTTGCCCAGATGCTTTATGCTCTGTACATTCTAGAATTACCTGAACCCTGTTACCTTTCTTTGCCATTGTGAAAAATTTTTACTGCTAGGATTATTTCTTAAGAAAACCGTTTGCTCTGGCTTCCTTAATTACGGCAGAAATGCCTTTTTTATTGATATCTTTAAGTGCAGATGTAGAAACTTTTAAAGTTACCCATCTGTCTTCTTCAGGAATAAAGAAACGCTTCTTAACCAAATTGGCGTTAAATTTACGCTTGGTTTTATTCATAGCGTGGGAAACATTATTCCCAACCATAGCTTTTTTCCCGGTAAGTTCACAAACTCTTGACATTGCTCTATACTTTTCTCGTTATTTCAAAACAGGCTGCAAATTAACGATTTTTTTACCTAACAGACAACTAATTGAAAAAAAATATTTTGAGGGGTTAAAATTAACTTCACTAGTTCTCTTATCTCCCGCTAACAGTCTGCTCAGGCTGTAAAAATAAAAGATTAAAAAGGATAATACAAATGGAATTTTGCGTCTAATAATAAGTAGTTCAGGCAATTGATTTCTCTTTATT
Source organism: Christiangramia sp. (assembly GCA_024635735.1). Lineage (GTDB taxonomy): Bacteria > Bacteroidota > Bacteroidia > Flavobacteriales > Flavobacteriaceae > Christiangramia. Next base: position 5,310 of record JAGXII010000178.1, read on the forward strand.
TCTTACCGGTATATGAGATTAAGGTTTCCTGAAGCAACTCCATGGCCTTATTAACCGATTTTCCAATCACTTTTTCCCTGTGGTTTCCGAACATAAATTCTTTAGAAAAAACTTCATCAGGTGTTTTTATTCCAATAAAAACAGTGCCTAAAGGCGCATCGCTGTCCCCTATTGTTGGTCCGGCATTTCCGGTAGTAGAAACAGCAAATTCTGTATGAAATTTTTCTGCCGCTCCACTGGCCATGGCTTCTGCCACTTCTGCGCTTACCACAGATTTCTCTTCAATCAGTTTTTCCGGTACTCCAAGTATTTCGGTCTTAGATTGTGTGGCGTAGCAAACAACACTCCCGCTAAAAGAAGCTGAAGAACCCGGAGCTTTGGTGAATTTTGAAGCCAGTCTGCCTCCTGTACAGCTTTCGGCGGTAGCCAGTTTCCATCCATTTTCAGCAAGCAATCTCCCTATCACCACTTCAATAGGCTCATCATCTTCAAATCCATATATAATATCACCTATGTATTCATGTAGAAGCGTGATTTGATTTTCTATTTCATTTCGAAGATGCTGCTCATTTTCCCCTTTGGCAGTAAGCCGGAGCCGTACTTTACCCAAATTAGGCAGGTACGCAAGCTTAATATTCTCAGGGAGATTATCCTCCCATTCTTCTATTTTTTCTGAAAGCGCACTTTCTCCAACTCCGTATGTAATTACTGTCTTATGAAGAATAACCGGTCTTGAAAAGCTACTCATTAATTTTGGGATCACCTCTCTATCCATCAAGCCTTTCATCTCATAAGGCACTCCTGGTAAAGAAATAAAAACTTTGCCATCCTGCCCAAACCACATCCCGGCTGCTGTTCCAAACTCGTTATGAAGCACCGCTGCCTTTGCAGGTAAAAGTGCCTGCTGGCGATTAAGGTCTGAAATTGGAGTATCTATATATTTTTCAAAAAGGTATTCGATATGCTTCAATACCTCTTTATTTTCTACGAGTTCATCCTGAAAAAACTCGCAAAGGCACTTTTTGGTAATATCATCGTTAGTGGGTCCAAGTCCACCGGTTATAATCACGATGTCGACTCTCTCAGAAGCTTCCTTTAAGGATTGAAGAATATGTTGTCTTTCATCCTGGATGGACGAAATTTGATGAACCGAGATTCCTATCTTATTAAGTTCTTTGGCAATAAAAGCAGAATTGCTGTCAACAATCTGCCCTATCAGGATCTCATCTCCTATGGTAATAATTTCGCATTTCATTAAAGCCCGAAATCTTCCTTTAGCTCTACGACAGCTGCATTAACTTTTGTAGTGATTTTTTGAGAAGCTTCAGGTACTTCATCTTTTCTCTTGCCCTGTTTAGACCAGGCCTCAATGATAAGAATTTGATCCATTAAATTGAGCCCGAACATTTGTAAGTTTGGTTTCATTTTATGGGCATATTGATAAGCCAGTGAAGGATTATCGTTCCCTATAGCCTCATTCATAGCCTCAACATCCGGTGGAATTTCTTCAAGAAAGGTTTGTACGATGACGGTCATAAATTCTTCATCTCCCCCTGCCATTTCTTTAACTTCATCAAGATTATAGCTGCTCATGATCTTATTTTACTTTGATTGAAAACATTTTTTTACCCTCCAAAAAACCGGATAGTCTATCCTCCGGACTTACTTTTCCCACCCCAGCTGGGGTTCCTGTAAATATGATATCACCTATTTTCAGGGTAAAGTAAGTCGAAATATAGGCAATTAATTCGTCAATTTTCCATAGCATTAGTGATGTATTAGACTGTTGAACTATTTCATCATTCATAAGCAAATGGAAATTTAAATTATTCACGCTGTCAAAATCTTTGCTTTTCAGCCACTTATCACCAATAACAGCGGCACCGTCAAATCCCTTCGCTTTTTCCCATGGCAAACCTTTTTCCTTTAATTTTTGCTGAAGATCCCTGGCGGTAAAATCTATTCCAAGGCCAATTTCATCATAATATTTACAAGCAAACTTCTGCTGAATGTGCTTTCCTATCTTTTTAATCTTTACCAGAACCTCCACTTCATAATGTATATCATCTGAAAAATCCGGTATAAAAAACGGTTGTTTTTTCAGCAAAACAGAAGTATCCGGCTTATGAAAAAGGATTGGCTCTTCAGGCTTTTCATTCTGAAGTTCTTCGATATGCTCGGTATAATTTCTTCCTACGCAAATAATCTTCATCAGGACAATTTATTATTAAGCTTGCGCAGTTTAATTGCTGTAAGTACTTTTTTAGTATATAATGGAAAGTCGGCATTCTGAATCCACCCAAAATAACCGGGTTCATCTTCAAGCACCTGTTCTACATGCTTGCCTTTATATTTTCCAAAAGCAAATACCTCTCTGCCTTTTTTATCAAAGCTTATGAAGCCGGCAAAATCGGCGAATTTTCGTCTGGAGCTAAAATCGGCCAGCCATTTCATATCATTCTCGAGATCTTCATATTTATCAAGCTGAGATTTTAAAACCTCGTAGGTAGCTTCAGTATCTGCTTCCGCACCATGAGCTCCCTCGAGTTCTTTTCCGCAGTAAAACTGATAAGCGGCTGAAAGCGTTCTTTGTTCTTTTTTATGAAAAATGGTTTGCACATCAACGGCTACCACATTCTTCATTTCGAAATCTATTCCTGCTCTTAATAATTCTTCTGCAAGTAGCGGAATATCAAAGCGATTAGAATTGTAACCTCCAAGATCGCAACCTTTTACAAGATCATGGATTTTTGTCGCGAGTTCAGTAAAAGTAGGTTCATTAGCCACTTTTTCATTAGAAATTCCATGAATGGCAATCACCTCTGCCGGAATTTCCATCCCGGGATTTACAAGCCAGGTATGGCTTTCCTTATTTCCATTTGGATAAACTTTTAAAATAGCTATTTCTACAATCCGGTCTTTACTGATATTGGTACCGGTGGTTTCGAGATCAAAAAAACAAATAGGCTTGGTAAGCTTGAGATCCATGTTCTAAATTTTCTGTAAAGTTAGCATAAATTGATAGTTTGAAAGAAGAAATCTCATCTAATACCTAAATCAAAATCTTACTTAAAAACAACAAAAGCCACGACTGGCGTGGCTTTTAAAAAAGTTTATATAATCAAGTATTAAATTTCCCTGTCTTTATCAAAGTCCTGAAGATACTGGGCAACACGTTGCACAAACTGTCCGCCTAGCGCTCCATTTACCACACGATGATCATAACTGTGAGATAAAATCATTTTATAACGGATCCCAATAAAATCACCTTCAGGTGTTTCAATTACTGCCGGCATTTTTCTAATAGCTCCAAGAGCAAGAATTCCTACTTGAGGCTGATTAATAATAGGAGTTCCCATAATACTTCCAAAAGTACCAACATTGGTAACTGTATAGGTTCCTCCCTGAATTTCATCAGGTTTTAATTTATTCAATCTTGCGCGGTTTGCGAGATCATTAACCGCTTTTGCCATTCCAACAAGATTCAACCTGTCGGCATTTTTAATTACAGGAACTATAAGGTTTCCGTTAGGCAAGGCCGCAGCCATTCCAAGAGTTATATCTTTCTTTTTAATCACTTTGGTTGCATCTTCATTCAGCGAAATATTGATCATTGGGAAATCACGAATCGCTTTAGCGACTGCTTCCATAAAAATAGGAGTAAAAGTAAGCTTCTCTCCTTCTCTTTTCTGAAATTCGTTCTTATGCTTATTTCTCCAGTTCCATATATTGGTCACATCCACCTCGATAAAAGATTGAACGTGTGCCGATTTCCTTACGCTTTCAACCATATGATGAGCAATCATTTTACCCATTCGGCTCATCTCAATAATCTGATCTTCTCCGCTTACTACCGGTTCTTCCTGCTTAGCAACTGAAGGTTCAATATCTTCAGTATCTATTGACTTTCCTTTAGGCTTTGAAGCAGTTTTCGTTTCCCCTCGATGCTCTACATAATCAAGAATATCATTTTTGGTTACACGGCCTTCTTTTCCGGTACCTTCAATTTTTTCAAGTTCTTCCAGAGAAATCCCTTCTTCTTTGGCAATATTTTTTACCAGAGGCGAATAAAATCTTGAGGAATCAGAATAATCTTCATTTGAAGCAGAAGTCACAGCTTTAGCCGTTTCTACAGTTTCTTCAACCTGTTTAGCCTCCCGAGGTTCTTCCGGCTCTATATCTTCCTGAACATCATCTTCTCTTACTTCTCCTTCAGTTTCAATAATTGCAATTGTTTGCCCAACCTGAACTACATCATCGGCTTCAAATAACTTTTCCACCAATTTTCCATCTACTTCACTCGGTACTTCACTATCAACCTTATCTGTAGCGATCTCAAGTACAGGTTCATCCATTTCTATAGTATCTCCAACTTCCTTCAGCCAACTTGTAATGGTTGCTTCTGCAACACTTTCACCCATTTTGGGTAATTTAAGTTCGAATTTTGCCATATCTTTAAACGAGATGTGTTTTTTATTATTTGATTTGCGAATTTAACGAAAATAACAGTTTTTTACTATAAAAAAATCAATAAAATTGGTTTTTACTGAATTATTTATAGTCGGTTAATTGCCAGAATTCTCTGCTAAAATTACAATTTCGACCACGGAATAGAAAGAGATTAAGTTATTTTTAAGTTCGCATTGCCTGAAGTAAGAGAACTTTCCTAGCCTTTCATCGAGTTTTCGAAAGGTATCCTGTTAGTGATACTTCTGCCCAGAGTAACCTCATCTGCATACTCAAGCTCATCGCCTACGGAAATTCCCCGGGCGATGGTGGAAGTTTTTACATTGGTGCCTTCGAGTTGTTTGAAAATATAGAAATTCGTAGTGTCTCCTTCAAGCGTGCTGCTAAGGGCAAAAATAATTTCCTCTATTTTACCCTCCTTAACTTTTTCTATCAAAGGTTTAATATTTAACTGTGAAGGTCCTACTCCATCCATGGGACTTATCTTCCCTCCCAGGACGTGATAATGACCTCTGTACTGGTCGGTATTCTCTATTGCCATCACATCCCGGATATCCTCCACAACACAAACAATTTCTGAAATTCTTGAAGGATTAGAACATATCTCACAAAGTTCAGTATCACTTATGTTATAACAGTTTCTGCACAATTTTATATTTTGCCGAAGTTTTAATAACGCATCTGAAAGCTGACTCGTTTGCGCTTCAGGTTGTCGTAATAAATGCAGGACGAGGCGTAAAGCTGTTCGCTTTCCTATTCCCGGTAATTGCGACATTTCATCTACCGCCTGCTCCAGTAATTTTGAAGAAAAATCCATATGCGAATTTATGATTTTTTTGACTGATTGAATTACTTAAAGCTTAATTTGTAAATTGCCCGTCACAAGACAAAATTATGCAACCATTCCAAGTCCTCATACTTATTGCTGCCTACTTCGGAGTACTTATTTTTATCTCTTATCTCACCGGCCGCAGTGGCAGTAATGCCGAATTTTTCAAAGCTAACAAACAGGCTCCCTGGTTCCTGGTCGCATTTGGAATGATTGGGGCTTCCCTAAGTGGTGTTACGTTTATTTCAATTCCCGGAACTGTGGAAACCGATTCTTTCAGCTATTTCCAGGTGGTTTTAGGCTATACCGTTGGATATGCGGTAATAGGGCAGGTTTTACTCCCCCTGTACTATAAAATGAATCTTACGTCTATTTATACTTACCTGGATAGCCGTTTTGGAAATGCGTCCTATAAAACAGGTGCTACTTTTTTCCTTTTATCCAGAGTCGTGGGCGCCAGTTTTCGATTATTTCTAGTAGCCAATGTGTTACAGTTGATTGTTTTTGATCCATTAGGAGTTCCTTATTATGTCACAGTTTCTATCACCATTCTGCTCATCTGGCTATATACATTTAAAAGCGGAATAAAAACCATTGTATGGACAGATACCCTGCAAACATTCTTTATGCTTGTGGCTTTAGGGATCACGATCTATTTTGTAACCGACGACCTGGGAATTTCTCTCGGAAATTTCTTCAATTATCTTAGTGAAAGTGACCACTCACAGATCTTCTTTTTTGATGACTGGAAAAGTAAGGATCACTTTGTAAAGCAATTTTTATCGGGAGCGTTTATAGCTATTGTGATGACAGGTCTGGATCAGGATATGATGCAAAAGAATCTTACCTGCAGGAGTCTGAAGGATGCCCAGAAGAATGTTTTCTCGTTCACCATTGTGCTGGTATTTGTGAATTTCTTTTTTCTTGCTCTGGGAGTACTTTTAACTGATTATGCCGATTTAAACGGAATTACAGAAGTTCGGGATGACCTATTCCCGGCAATTGCCGCCAGTGGTAAACTTGGGATGACGGTCGCGATATTTTTTATATTAGGGCTCATAGCTGCAGCTTATTCCAGCGCAGATAGTGCTTTAACCGCCTTAACCACATCCTTCAGTATAGATATACTGGATATCGAGAAAAAATATGACGAAAAGAAACAGGTAAGGGTTAGAAAGCAAATCCACGTGGCCATTTCATTATTACTGATCCTGGTTATTCTGGCCTTTGAATATGCTATTGCAGATAAAAGTGTTATTAATAAACTCTTTCAGTTTGCGGGCTATACCTATGG
>JAGXII010000179.1 GCA_024635735.1 Christiangramia sp.
CCAGTCGGCTTAGTGCTTCATCTGCAGAAATTCCGCTGGCCATAAGATCCAAACCTTCCGGGCCATACGCCGGATTAACAAAAGATTGAGTAGCAACCACACCCACACCGGCTTTTCCCCAGGGAACCAGCGCGCCCACAGAAAACCAGTGACTTTGAACGCCTACTGCCATTTCTCCGGTTACGGTATCACGAGCCACAACTGAAAATGTATGGGCGAAAGCCTCTTTTTTAGCATTGATATTTTGTGATTTTCCAGTCCAGAAAGTGGACAAGGCAAGAAGTAGTAAAATTCTTTTCATAGTTTTTAGCTTTAATTAAAGCTAAAGATACTTATTCCCGTTAATATTATTAAACTATAAGAGCAGAGCCTGTAAGAAAAGGAGATAAAAATTTCTTTTCCAGCATAAAATTTACTGTTCTTTTACCTTTGTAACATTCAAATAAACTGGACCTCCTTCAATAGGATAACCTTCAATTTTTTCGGCAGTTATAATCACTTCCCTGCCTTCATATTCTGAGAGATCTATAGAATCACTTTTTAGGGCAAAGACGTCATTAGCGGCCAGAAGCCTGTGAGTTCCATATTGGTAGCTGGTAATTCCTGCAGCCTCTATCGTACCGGAATATTGGTTGTGATCTGAATTTCCGCTACCGCAGCTGGTAGTTACCAAAACTAATACTGTGATCGCAAAGGCCGAAAACAATTTCATAGTATGAATTTTTAAATGTGTTTTCAAGATAAGTGAAGTTTTGCGGAAGTGAAAATTAAGTTTATCCGGTCTGGCTTTTAATTTGTTAATTAAACAACTTATTTTTGTCGCCCAAACAGGCCTCATAGTTCAATGGATAGAATAGAAGTTTCCTAAACTTTAGATCCAGGTTCGATTCCTGGTGAGGCTACAAAAAAGCCCTGATTGAAAAATTCAGGGCTTTTTTTATTTCTTCAAGTTATAAATTAATCTATGCCGCTTTAGGTAACTGACCAATATTCTTTTCTGGATTCAGCTTAATAGTTCGTGCTTTTTCGTGGCCCAAATAATAATAGATCACAAATAACATGAAGTACATGATCATGGATTTTTGACGTATGATGATGCCGAGATTAGACATTATAAAGGTCATTGCAAAAGAAGTGATAAGGAATAACGCCAGACTTGTTTTTACATGCGCTGGAGCATTCTTCAAAAATGTAAAAAACTTTAAACGGAAAATCTTGGCGAATATCAGCAGATAAATAAGGTTTTCAATCGATACAATTATTCCGAAGAAACCTGGAGCATCAAAGAAAAGTGGTCTGAACCAGAAAGTGAAGAATTTTTCAGGTAGAGAGTAACCCGCCATATTAACTCCCGTATCGCTTTCTGCAAGGTCATGAGATCTGTGTCTGGTGAATTCCAGAAAATCGCCAATAAGGTCATTAGAATTATTAAGGTGAACAACCTTTAATATAGGTTCATGGAATACCAGCAGCCCTAATGCCATAGCACCAATAAAGGCGGCTTTTTTCTTCCAGTGTATACTGTTTTTGCACAGCATAATCCCTACTATAGAACCGGCAGCAATTAATAATAGCATATGGGGCCTAATTGCAAACACCAGTAGGGAACCACCGAGTAAGGTAATCCAGCGTTCCTTCGGGTTTTTTATCGCGTAGGCAAAAAACATCAGTCCAAGGAAAATGGGAGCGCCTTTGCCCAGAGAGGCCGTCCAGAAATGCATATTTGGCAGAAACAGGATAAGTAGAAGAAAATCGATCTTTTTGAAAATTTTAATTTCCAGTGAGATATTTTCTTTAAAGAATAAATATGCATAAACGAATCCCAGGAATCCAACCCAGGTAAACAGTAGCATACTCATCTCATAGTTAAATCCTAAATATTTGATGAAAGGATAGGAAACGAAATCAATAAAATGAGTTTCTGTTTTAAAAAAATGAAACCAGCTGTGTTCAGTTTCGGCAACTCTGCTAAAATATTTTTTAGAGTCAGATGGATTCCCGAGCGCATAAAAATAATAGATCACTCCAAACAAAAAGTGATAAACCGAAAGCATATTCATTAAGCGTTTAGAGAAAAAATCATGTTTTTTCTCTAATATTCTAAAGATATACTGGTTGAGTACATAAAAAAGAGGGAGCAGGCATAAAGCCTGAGCTATATTTAAAATATCTACACCTAGATTCATAATTAATTTTTCTTTCTCAGATTCCTTTAAACAATTTCCCTTCCCTTTCTGTAGATACATTATAGCTGCACAAGCATTTTAATTGTAAATAACGGAAAGTCAATAAATTGCAATTATTTTAGTTAGTATAGTAAGAATCAGGGGAATAGAATTTTCCGGGAAAAACTGTGGAAAATTCCCATAATGTGTGGATTAAAAAGACTGAAAGGTGGAGGTCTTTCGGCTATTTAGAGGAAAGGAGAATTATTTGTCGGTCTTTTATCAGAATTACAGACTTAAATTTTTAACAAATCTTTCGGGGTTGTACTAACAAGAAGTGAAATAACACTCGATTAACAGTAAGGCCTATTTCTAATAACTAAATTCACGTATAAACCAGAAAAACCAATTATTATGAATTTTAGAAAAGGATTAATGTCTTTATTATTGCTGATGTTTGTCTTTTCGGGATCAGTACTTTCAGCTCAAACTGATGATGACTATGAGGATCAACAGAAAGATCAGGTAGTAGATCAGGATAAGAAAGCTGAGCTCATAAAAGATGCAGAGGATTCTAAAGAGGCCTTTATTCGGAACAGCGCAAATATGGCTGAATTATTTGATAAGGCTGAAGGTTATGTTATATTTCCAAATGTTGGAAAAGGTGCTTATATTTTAGGAGGGGCAGCCGGTAACGGAGTTCTTTTTGAACATGGAAAGGTCCAGGGTTTTGCAGAGCTTAGACAGATAGATGTAGGTTTGCAAATAGGAGGTCAGGCATACAGGCAGGCTATCCTTTTCCAGACCAAGGCAGAACTGGAACAATTCAAAGAAGGTAATTACCGTCTTGCAGGAAATGCTTCGGTGGTAATTCTTGAAAAAGGAAAAGCGAAAAACGTTGAATTCAGTAAGGGTCGTGCCATTGTTACAATGCCAAAGGCGGGAGCCATGGTAGAGGTTTCAGTAGGCGGTCAGAAATTTGAATATTCCGATGCGAAAGATTGGAATTAATTTAGTTTAATACAACTTATTTTAAAGCCCTGAGTTTCGGGGCTTTTTTTAATTCTTATAAAAATGAAAAAACCTGAAGTAATTCTTTTTGATGTAAATGAAACTCTGCTGGATCTGGCGCCATTAAAAAACAGCATCAATAAAGCATTGGAAAATGAGTATGCGGCAGAGATCTGGTTTTCTAAATTATTGCATTATTCCCTGGTTGAAACAATTAGCGATAGTTATCATGATTTTAGTGAGATTGGGGCGGCTGTAATGAAGATGATTTCGGGAAATTTCGGAAAAAGTTTCACTAACGTGGAAATGAGGGATATTCTTAAACCTGTAAGTGAATTACAGGCTTACGATGAGGTGCCCAAAGCCCTTAAAGAGTTGAAAGGACTGAATTTTAAACTGATAGCCTTCAGCAATGGAAAACCGGAAGTTTTAAAAAGACAATTAGATTTTGCCGGGATAGATGGAAGCTTTGATCATATCATTAGTGTTGAGGAATGTAAAAAATACAAACCACATCCTGAGGCCTATAAATATGTTTTAGAGAAAACAGGTTTTAAGGCAGATGAAGCGATGATGGTCGCGGCTCATGGCTGGGATGTAGCAGGAGCTGGCAGGGTTGGGCTACAAACTACCTTTGTCAAAAGAAAAGGGAAACTTGTATTTCCACTGGCAGAAAAACCTACCTATCAGGTAGAGAAGATAAGTGAATTGGCTGATATTCTTTAATAAAGTACCAGGCTGCCGCCTGCGGTAGAAAAGATAACCAGAGCGCCTATAAGTATGAGTAAATCATAGTGCCATCCGAAGCCTTTTTTGGCATAAAAACCCGTGTTCCAGACAAAAATCTTGGTGAATATGGCTCCCAGCATCACAATAATGATAAGGGCTGCTCCAATTTGAGTATAAACGCCTAATGCAACAGATAATGCTGCTAAAACTTCAAAAATCCCTAAAAATCTGGCAACCGCGGGAGACAATCCGAGACTTTCACTTCTTTCTACGGGATGGGATGCGTGACTTCTTCCGCTCGAAAATAAAATTATTGCAATAATCAGTCTTAAAAGAAGGATAGAAATTCCAATTAGAAAAGAGGAGTGAATGAGCATAATATTACTTTTGAAATTAAAATCGCCTGAGCTTCATTTCTGAAAATGTTTAAATATAAAGAACTTTTAATACATGAAAATCTTCGTGCTTTAAATTATTAATATGTCCTTCTAGGCAATTAGAAATTAAAATTAAAGGTAAAATTAAATCGTCCTTCTTCATCACCAACATAATATCCAATATTCCCGGTAAAGGCTTTAAAGACATTTATAAAGATAGATCCACCCCAGTCTGTATGCCAGTCATTACTGTTGTCGTCATCAAGCCTCACTCGACCATAGTCAAAACCAACGCTGGCTCCCATCCGAATTGGGGCAAAATTGGTTCTAAACTGCGTGATCCCGCTTCTAATGTCAATATTTTGATAGAACGCATACTTACCATTAAAACGCTGGTTGCGATATCCTCTCAAACTATTCTGGTCTCCACCGCCTAAGACTGCAGCGTGATAGAATTCATAATTATCACCTATTATTGCTTCCCCTCCAATTTTGGTGGCCAGGGCTGCAAAACCACTCTCATGAAGCGGGTAGTCCATCGATAGCATTGGTCTTATGTAGGCAAATTCATTGGTATGTTCATCTATATTGGTCTTGTATCCAGCAGTAAGATCCAGTTCTATTCCTCTTGATGGAAAAGCCGGACGGTCTTTATTGAAGTAGTTATAATTTAGTTCTCCTCCCGCATAAATCTGACTCTCGAATACAGGATTTGTTGGAGCAAAAGTATTTGCCACAAATCGAACCTCATCATAATCAACTTCAATAGATTCAATCATTGGCTTGATTGTAAAGTGACTTTTAGGCTCATTTCTCCATATTAGAGATGGGGCGAAACGCCATTGCTGAATTTTTACCCGGTTATAGTCTTTTGCTACATCATCTGGATCATATTCACTATCGTTTCCGTTTCCAAAGTAGTTCATGGTAAAATTTGGACTGGAATAGTAAGCATTCAGCCCGAAATTCCAATTATAGAAAATGTGTGCGAACTCGGCAGTGTAATCTACGTCAAACCCCTGGGTAGTGAAAAAATAATTGGCAGTCACACTCTGTTTAGTAGTGAAAGGATTTCTCGCAAGACCATACGTGGTATAAGTATTTTTTATTCCCAGTTTTAAACCCGTATCTGAATTATAATCGGCATTGGGCATAACTGTATATTGCCTTATTTTCTTCTTTTTGGGATCATAATTGTTGATCTCGTAGGAGTCGACTAGCATTTTATGAGCTCCGGGAGTCTCGATGGTATTCTCTTTACTTTTATAATCATAGAGTTTTGCTCTTTTTTTATTCTGAAAATCGTAGATGTCATTTTCTTCTCCTCCAATAACTTTTAATGGAACTAGTTGTGAACCTTTCCCCACAATCTGAAATTCATCCTCGCCATCGAGACCATAAATCCAGACTTCTCTGGTCATATTAGAATCATAGGTTTTTTCAGCTTTGATCTCACCATCCTTATTTTTCAACTGAACGGTAGTTATGCCATCTGGTTTACGGGTGATTAGAAACTTATTATCCTCATCAGTTCCTGTGAACATATCAAATTCAGCAAGATGTTTGTAATATTCTCTGGCAATTTTCTCCAGGTTTCCTCTTCGTGCTTTCAGGGTATTCTTAATATTATCAACATAAGGATCATTCGTAATTCCTTCCGGAAGTACTGCAAATGCCTTCCGTATCACATCATCGGTAATATGATTCTGAATATAGTTTACCTGTTTCTGCCAGTCTTCCCATTTTGCATTTCTAATGAATGCCTTATCCAGTGGATAACCGGCTAAATTGAACCATTTTGGTCTTTTAACCATATTGGTATAATTCTCCAGTGCTCTAAACTCTGGAAACCCGGCCTTTAAAAGTGAAAGCGCCAAACCATCGTTTTTAGGAAATACCTGATCGCGGTCTTTTGCGATTGGGAGATATCTTTTTCCGCCATTTTCATCTTCGAATTCGGCCCATTCGTACTGTCCCTGGTGCCGGTCCCAGTCCCCCATAAGCATATCTAAAAGCCTTGCTCTAATGAACATATCTTCATCTACATAAACATCCTTCGTCTCCCTCATCTTAAGGAATAGATCTGAAGTATTCAGAATATCATCGGCATTCCCAAAAATTTCGAGGTCTTTATTCTCACCGCCTACATGTTCTTCAAACATGTATAATTCATCACCATATTCCTGATTGAAAATACCCAGAGATTCCTGCTTTGGAACGTAGTACAAATGAGAATCCGGATGAAAAATATCTAATTCATCCATCAATTCTCCCGCAGGAAATGTACCGTAAGGAAAAGCCGTGGTATAAAAATCCTGAATATACCTTTCGATAAACGTATTTTGTAAAAAATCTTCTACATAATGAGTTGGAACAACAGATGTTTGCAAGTATTGAAGAGCACTTTTCTTTAGAGCTCGAAGAGTAAATTCGTGATCGTCATCGCTTTTAAATCCCAGGGATCTCGATTGGTGGCCTCCGCCTGCTCCAAGTACTTCGAGACCTCCCTGAAGTGTGTCCAGGTAAAGTACTGGGAATTCAAATTTCCGGCTATAAAGCGGCCTGTAGTGTTCTCCCCAAATCGCTTTGTATAACCCGTCTTTGGTTGTTTCCTTTTTCGTATAGACCGAAGCGGTGGTGGTGTTTCCTAATCTCTGTTCTGGCCATTCGACATCAGAAAGTTTAGGTCTTTCACGGGATATTTGTTTGCTGAAGAACTTTTCAGAACCAGTAGATGTAACTTTATAAAATTCTACGTTAGAACTTCCGTCCTTGTAAATATTCATTTTAGCATAGCCTAAATCATAAAACGTATAATCGCCGTGCCTTTTAATGGGTTTTGCTTTTTCAGGTTTTTCCGTAACTCCAGCTATTATTTGCTCAATGCCATCGTCCTGAACATATTGAAAGTTATGATCCTTTCCGGAAAGGAAGATCACATCGTTATATTGCTGGGCCAGAGAAGCCAGAGTTCCCATTAGTTTCGCCAGTTGAGGATTTCTTTTGGTTTGAGTTCCGGCACCGATCATTTTTTCAAAAAAACCAAGTCTTGTATTAGTCATTACCGGATGGTAAACAGCAACCAGCACCGTTTTCATCTGGTTATCTTCGAGTTCATCATTAAATGCTTCTCTAAATTGAGTTCTGGTTTTTATCTCGCATTTATGATTCATATATGGATGATCATCCCAGTTTTCAAGATACCATTGTGAATCGATAGTGATAAGCTGAACATCATCGCTTAAACTTTCGCTTTTTATTGGGCAGCCGTCGTTAGGCCAGAATTCGGTATCGCTGTTATCCTGTAAAAAAGATTCGAGATCATCGATATTATCCGGGGCATCCAATTGCCATTCATTTAAACCGGGAGTAAAGATTACTTTTCCTTTGAAACCCTTTAAATTATTCAGAAGGTTTTCTTCCAGATAATCTTTCATCTTATTTCTGCCGTTATCTTTATCCGGATATCCTTTTTCGGGAACAATATTTCCAATTATTACAAGGCTGGAAGAATCTTCTTTTTTAGATGCCTCCACTATTTGCTTTAAAAATCTCTCATTTGTAGCCTTATCTCTTAAGCCGGTATTAGAAGTGATATAAACAGAATGAATAATCTCTTTATTTTCCGACTTTTTTTCCTGGGCATATGAAATTCCACCAATCATGAAGGCGATAAGAAAGCAAAGAAAATTATTAAAAGGAGTTGTAAAATACAGGTATTTTTTATTGTCCATACAGGATTTAGAGTTTGATTGAATTGTTTAAGAATCCCTGGTAGTAGCGCACTTAACCTTCAAAAGAATTTAATATTCCATAATTAACATAGGTCTTTATAATATTTTAACATCTGAAACTAAAAGTTTTACTAATAAAAATTAGTTTAGAGGCCCATAAAATTTCGCCATTTTTTTCTATATAGTTAACTTTCCGCAAGATTTGAAAATTCATCATTTGCGATCATTTTTCCTTTTTATCGTTTATTTTTTGGGCTGGTTAAACCTAATGGCCCAGGAACTCCCTCCCATTATTAACTACGGGCCTAATGAATATGGTGCCGGAAACCAGAACTGGATGATCGCCCGTGGGGATAATAAGTATTTCTATTTTGCTAACAGCACAGGACTTTTAGAATACAATGGCGAGAAATGGAATTTATATTCTGTTCCTAATAAGACCATTGTAAGATCGGTTAAAGTGATTAAGGACCGTATTTATACGGGTGCCTATATGGAGGCTGGGTACTGGGAAAGAAATGAATTCGGCAAACTTGTCTATACCAGTCTGGTGCCTGATTTCCAGGGAACTATAAACGATGGGGAACAATTCTGGCAGATAGAAACGCTTAACGGAGTCGTTATTTTCAGAAGTTTTTCGGGAATTTATTTTTATGACCCGCAGGAAGAGACTCTTCGTAAAATGGATAATCCATCTGGAAAGCCTATTTCGGGGATTTTAAAATTTGAAAATCAAATATATTTTCAGCTTGTAGAAGAAGGTTTATTCCAGCTTAAGAATGGAAAACCGGAACTGGTGATTCCTCAATCTCAGCTAAATCAGATGGCTATAATGCATCTTTTTAGAAGGGATGGACGGTTAGGTTTTGTTTCCGGGAATTCTGAATTCTATATGTGGGACGGGAAAAATCTTGAACAAATATATAAGAACATAACTACCAAAATAAAGAACCCTAATATTCTTGCAGGTGTCAATTTGCCCGGTGGCGGTATGGTTCTGGGAACGGTAGGTCAGGGAATATACCAGATTGATGATGAGGGAAAAATCGTCAATAGCTTTAGCCAGGAAAATATACTGCTGAATAATACGGTACTTGATCTTTATCGTGACGAATCCGGAAATATCTGGGCTGGGCTGGATTATGGGATTAGTATGATCGAACTTAATTCCAGGTTTTTAACATTTCAGGACAATAAAGGAAAAATAGGCTCGGTCTATTCTTCTTTCGAAACAAACGGGGATCTATATCTGGGAACGAATCAGGGCTTATATCTAAAAAGGAAAAATGAAAATGACTTCCAACTGGTGGAAGGCACCAATGGACAGGTATGGAATATACAGGAAGTAGATGGTAAATTGTATTGCGGACATAACAACGGTACTTTTTTAATCGAAAACGGAAAGGCTATTAAACTTAGTGATCGACTGGGAACCTGGCTGGTAAAAGAATATAACGGCGATAGTTTTGTGCAGGGACATTATAACGGTCTGAGTTTCCTTAAAGACAAAAATACGGGTATCACGGATATTCCCATGCTGGAAAAATTTCCGCATTCTTCAAAGTATATAGAAATAGAACCTGATGGAAGCTTATGGGTAAGTAATGAGCACAAGGGAGTGTTTCATATGAAGATTGATGATTCACTCAGGCGAATTAAAGAGGTTGATGATTACAAATTTCAGGAAGAATCTGGAATAACTTCAAGTATTTTCAAATTCAATGACACTTTATATTATAGCTCAAAAGAGAATATTTATCAATACAATCCCGGAACAAATAAATTTACTCCTAATAATCGCATCAATAAGCTGGTTTGTGGAATAGATCGTGTTTCCGGACGTATGCTTGTAAAGGGTGAAAATCGCCTATGGGGATTCGCAAATGAAGGGATCTTTTATATTGGTCTTGAACAGCTTACAGGGAATTACCAGCTTAACTATATATATGTAGATCAGGCTTTCAGAAATATTGCTAATGGTTATGAAAATATCTCTCAGCTCAATGATTCTGAATACTTATTAGGAATCGCCAATGGATATCTAAGGTTTAGTAATACTCAAAGTACTGAGCAAAAGCATGAAATAAAAATCAACGAAATTAATGTTAGTGCTTTAGATTCGGTTTCGAAGCCGGTAGCCGTGAATCAGGAAGGCAGTTTTCATTATAAAACAAACAATATTAATTTCCAGTTTAGTACTCCGGTCTATGAAAAGTTCCAGGACGTTGCCTATAGTTACAGGCTTTTAGGTTTAAGCTCTGTTTGGAGTGGCTGGGATCATACATCCACGGCATCTTTTAAGAATCTTCCTTTTGGTGACTATAATTTTGAAGTTAAGGCGAAGGTTGGGAACCAAATCACCCCTGTAGCTTCATACAGTTTCCAGGTAAATAGGCCTTTTTACCTGAGTAATCTGGCAATTGCAATCTATATAAGCGTTTTTATACTTTTTGCAATTCTGGTGCATTTACTTTATAAAAGACGACATAAGAAACTTGTGGAAGAAAATGAGCGGGAATTAAAGCTCAAAAATCTTGAGGCTGAAAAGGAAATAGTTAAGCTTAGAAATGAAAAACTGGAACAGGATATGACCAATAAAAACCGCGAGCTGGCCGTTTCCACCATGAGTCTTATTAAAAAGAATGAATTTCTTACCAGTATTAAAGATCGTTTAAAGAATAAGGATGAATCTCCCGAGATTAGATCTGTAATCAAAACAATCGATAAGGATATCAACGAGGAAGATAACTGGAAATTCTTCAAAAAAGCATTTAGTAATGCAGATAAGGACTTCTTTAAAAAAATTAAATCTTTACATCCTGATCTTACCTCAAATGATCTTAAACTTTGTGCCTATTTACGCTTAAATCTTTCTTCAAAAGAGCTTGCTCCACTGCTTAATATTTCAGTTAAGAGTGTTGAAATTAAACGATATCGTTTGCGTAAAAAGATGAATTTAGACCGTGAAGTTAATCTTACCGATTATATTCTTGAAATTTAAACTTTACTGAATCCTTCAATAACTCTACATCACCTCTACATAAGTGTAAAGTACACGTATTAAGTTGTATAGTTAATTTTTTAAAACATCCCTTTTAAGCACTGGATTTGTTATATTTCTGATAAAATATTGCCCTATTTAATGTGAATTTCTTAGTTGTAGGTTTTTTGTAAAGGTGGATTCTATTCATTCTTAAGGTTATGTTAATATATTGTGAAGACAATTTTAACAACTAAAAAAATGAAGAAAATTACCTGTCTTGTCATACTTTTTCTAAGCGGGTTGTTTGCGGGCTACGCGCAAACCTTTTCGGTTAGTGGAACTGTTGTTGATGACAACAACGTACCCTTATTAGGTGTAAATGTGGTTGTAAAAGATCAGGCACGCGGAACTACTACCGATTTTGATGGGAATTATACAATTGATAATATCTCGCCTGGTGATGTATTACAATTTAGTTTTGTAGGCTTTGTTGCCCAGGAAATCACAG
>JAGXII010000180.1 GCA_024635735.1 Christiangramia sp.
ATTCAGTTCGGTGAAACTGTTATTTAAATAATATAAAACTGCGGCCATGCCTATCAAAGCAACTATAGCTCCAATAAGTCCCAGTTTAACACTTTGCCAGATAAAAGGTTTTCTTATAAAACCTTTGGTCGCGCCCACCATTTGCATGGTTTTAATAATGAATCTCTTTGAATATACTGCCAGGCGGATGCTGCTATTGATCAAAAGAACGGCGATAAAAGTAAATACCGAGCTGGCGATCAGGATCCACAGACTTATCTTTTTGACATTGTCATTCAATAAAGCGATCAGTGGTTTATCATAAACAACTTCGTCAACAAAATTCTTCGCTGTTAGATCTGCCGCGATCTTATCTACCTGTTCCGAGGAAACGAAATCGGCATTCATATACACATCAATAGAATTCTGTAGCGGATTGTAGCCAAGAAAATCCATAAAATCCTCCCCAATCTCTTCACTATGCGCTTCGGCTGCTTCTTCTTTAGAAACATAGTTGGTAGATTTAGTGTAGTCGGCCATAGCAAGACTTTTCTTCAGTTGCTCGATCTCTACTTCTTTCGCATTGTCTTTCAGATAAACGGTAAGAGCGATTTGCTCTTTAAAATGATCGGCGACCTTTTTGGTGTTTAAAACCAAAAGCCCCAGCATTCCTAAAAGAAACAATACCAGAGAAATACTGATAACTACTGAAAAATAGGAAGATATAAGTCGGCGTTTCTGATACCTTTCAAAAGATGTGGTCATAGATTGACTTCAGATTTTTTGTAAAAATAAGAAAGTTCGGCTTTCTTAATCTTTAAAACGTTTAAACTTTTGAAAATATTGGGAATAACAATATTTAGTTGAAAAAGTCATTGCGAGTGAAACGAAGCAATCTATTATTTAAGCAGATTTCTCAGTCGTCCCGATAGCTACCTTCGAAATGACTTTTAGTTTAAGACTGTCACCCTGAACTTGATTCAGGGTTTCATGAGATGCTGAAACAAGTTCAGCATGACGTTTTTTGTGGTGAGCCTTTCCGGAGTCTTTAATAATCAGAAATATCAATTGAAAAGGTCATACCGGGCAAAGCGAAGGAATCTCTTATATGTTTGCTAAATTTGAAAAAACTCAATTATGGAAATACTGGTTTACGGAATTGGTGGTGTGGGAGGATATTTTGGTGGAAAACTTGCAAATGCAGGGCTTCATGTGAGTATGATTGCCAGGGGTGAGCACTTAAAAGCGATCAGGAAACACGGCCTGAAGGTGGAAAGCATCAACGGTAATTTTAAAGTAAAACCAAAAGTCGCAACCTCTGATGTTTCTGAGGTTCCTACACCTGATCTTATCATTCTTGGAATTAAATCCTGGCAAATACCTTCAGTAGCAGCCGAATTAAAGCCAATAATGGGAGAAAATACCATGGTTCTTCCGCTGCAAAACGGGGCAAATAATTACGAGAAACTAATAGAATTTCTGCCTGAGAAAAATGTTCTTGCCGGGCTTTGCTTCATTGTAAGCTTTCTTGAAAATCCGGGAAAGATAAAGCATACGGCTTTTGAACCTAAAATCACCTTCGGGGAGATCGATAATTCAAAGTCGGCCAGGGTCATGAAAGTTCGCGATCTTCTCGAGGAAGCCGGGATTGAAAATAGCATTCCGGAAAATATTCAGCTGGAGATATGGAAAAAATTTCTGTTTATCTGTACGGTAAGCGGAATTGGCGGACTAACCCGTGTTCCTATAGATAAAATACGGGAAAGCGAATTTCTTTTTGATTTGATGAGGAAGACTGCGAAGGAAATCAGGGAAGTTGCGAACGCTAAAAATGTGGCTTTAACAGATAAGCATATCGAAATGGTGATTGAGATCATCAATTCGCAACTCAGAGGAACCACAGCTTCCACGCAGCGCGATATCATGAATGGTAAGCCTTCCGAACTGGAAAATTTTAATGGTTATATTGTTAAACAGGGTGAAAAATATGGTGTAGATACTCCCGTTAATCGCTATATCTATGAGTGCCTGAAACCTATGGAAGCTGAGGCGAGAAAAAGCCGGGAATAGAACTTCTAATCATTCCTCAAAACTCTTTGAAAATTGTATTTTTGCAGGCAATTAGTGATTAACGTCACTGCGAGCGAAGTGAAGCAGTCTCATTTAGATTGCTTCGTCATTTCATTCCTCGCAATGACTCCTATGATAACAGGATAATAGTAATAAAGAAGATGAGTTACCACTTTAATAAGATTGAGGAGAAATGGCAGAAATACTGGGCCAAAAATAATACGTTTAAAGCTCAAAATCCTCCCCTTTCGGGGGAGAAGGAGGGGGCTCCGAAATATTATGTGCTGGACATGTTTCCTTACCCATCTGGAGCGGGTCTGCATGTTGGTCATCCGCTGGGTTATATTGCCAGCGATATTTATGCCCGTTTCAAGAGACATAAAGGCTTTAACGTGTTGCATCCTCAGGGATATGACAGTTTCGGCTTGCCGGCAGAGCAATATGCCATTCAAACCGGTCAGCATCCCGCGGTAACTACTGAAAATAATATTGCCCGCTATCGTGAGCAATTAGATAAGATAGGTTTTTCATTCGATTGGAGTCGTGAAGTGAGGACGAGCGAGCCCGATTATTATAAGTGGACACAATGGATCTTTATCCAGCTTTTTGAAAGCTGGTATGACCAGGAAGCTGAAAAATCCCGGCCAATTTCAGAGCTTGTGGAGTTGTTTTCTTCTGAAGGAAATACAAGGGTGAATGCTGCATGTGATGAGGATACCGAAAGTTTTTCGGCAGATGAGTGGAATAGATTTTCAGCAGATGAAAAAGAACGGATTTTATTGAAATATCGCCTTACTTATCTTGCGGAAGCTGAAGTGAACTGGTGTCCGCAACTTGGAACTGTGCTTGCAAATGATGAAATTGTAAATGGTGTTTCTGAGCGTGGTGGCTATCCGGTGATAAGAAAAAAAATGACTCAGTGGAGCATGAGAATTTCAGCATTTGCTGAAAGATTGCTTCAGGATCTCAATAAAATTGACTGGACCGAAAGTTTAAAGGAGAGTCAGCGTAACTGGATCGGGAAATCGGTGGGAGCAATGGTTGAGTTCCCCATCCTATCCTTCCCCAAAGGGGAAGAGAAACCAGGACCTGGATATATGACGGGAGGCAACAATGCTCATTTACTCCTTGAAAAAGCCCGGGAAAACAGGAATAAGCCTACTGAAGCTGAAAAGACTCTTTGGCATAATTTGCGAAATAAAAGTTTAGGCTATAAATTTCGCCAACAACATCTCATCGATGATTTTATCGTTGATTTCGTTTGCTTATCAAAAAGATTGGTTGTTGAAGTTGATGGAGGCATTCATGATTTACAGGTCGAAACAGATGAGCAGCGAACAAAAATACTTGAAAGCCAAGGATTCAAAGTAATAAGGTTTAGAAATGAAGAATTAATTGGAGATATTGAGGCGGTTCTGGAAAGAATAAAGACCAATCTTGCTGAACAACCAGCCATACGTGAAAAAGTTCAGAAAGCTCCCCCTTCGGGGGCCGGGGGGATTAAGGTTTTTACTACTCGCCCTGATACGATTTTCGGCGTTACTTTTATGACGCTTGCGCCTGAACATGATTTGGTGCAAAAAATCACTACGCCTGAGCATCGCGAAGAAGTTGAAGCCTATATAGAAGCCAGTGCCAAAAGGAGTGAGCGTGAACGTATGGCCGATGTGAAAACCATCAGCGGTGTGTTTACCGGCGCTTATGCGAAACATCCTTTTACCGGGGAATCTATCCCTGTCTGGATTGGGGACTATGTGCTTGCGGGTTATGGAACCGGGGCGGTGATGGCCGTTCCGTGTGGGGATCAGCGTGACCATGATTTCGCGAGACATTTTGATTTGCCTATTACTAATATTTTCGAAAATGTAGATGTTTCTCAGGAAGCTTATGCGGGGAAGGAAGGAACGGTTATCGCAAATTCAGATTTTCTAAGCGGACTTGAATATAAAGAGGCGCTTAATAAGGTAATTCTTGAACTGGAGAAAACAGGTCATGGTTACGGAAAGACGAATTACAGACTTAGAGATGCGGTGTTTAGTCGTCAAAGATATTGGGGAGAGCCATTCCCTGTCTATTATGTGAATGGATTACCGAAAATGATAGATCTGGAGCATCTTCCATTAAGGTTGCCTGAAGTTGAAAAATATCTCCCAACCGAAACCGGGGAGCCGCCATTAGGAAATGCTACTGACTGGGCCTGGGATACTAAGAATAATAAAGTGGTTTCTAATGAGATGCTGAAAAAAGTTCAGCATGACAGATCTAATAGGGATGTCACCCCGAGCGCAGTCGAGGGGTCTCAGGATAATGGTGTTTATCCACTTGAACTGAATACCATGCCTGGATGGGCAGGAAGCAGCTGGTATCTTTTTAGATATATGGATGCCGGGAATCCTGATCGCTTCGTTTCTGAAGAAGCTCAGAAATACTGGGAAAATGTAGACTTATATATTGGCGGTAGCGAGCATGCTACCGGGCACTTATTATATTCAAGATTCTGGACCAAGTTCTTACATGACCGCGGTTGGTTAACTGTGGAAGAGCCTTTCAAAAAACTGATCAACCAGGGAATGATTTTGGGTGAAAGTGCATTTATCAAAAGAATTGGGTTTAATCTAGCTAAATCTTTTACAGAAAGATTGACCAAGGAGGAAGAAGAAAAGTATGGTATTTTACAAGGGAAATATGAAATAATCGATAATATTTATTTTTCTAGTGATGTTGTAGATATACTTAAAGTTTCAAAAAGTAAACCTGAAACTGAAGAGGAGTTAAGAATGGAGGAAACAAAAAATAATATTCTTTTGCCCTTCTATACTGAAATTTCTAAAGATATCGCTGAGAATGGATTAAAAAATAAGGTTCAGCCTGTAGGATTCTTTATTAAAACCTATAAGACTCATGTCCCAGTTCAATTTGTATTAGGAAATAAATTGGATATCGAAAACCTAAAAAAGGAGGAGAATATATACAAAGATGCTTCTTTTGTTAAAAATGAAAAAGGTGAGTTTTTAGTCGACTGTGAAGTGGAGAAAATGTCCAAATCTAAATACAATGTGGTGAATCCCGATGAGATCTGTAAGGATTATGGAGCCGATACCTTAAGAATGTATGAAATGTTCCTTGGGCCGCTTGAACAGGCGAAGCCATGGAATACTGCAGGGATTACCGGAGTGCATAATTTCCTTAAGAAACTCTGGAAATTGTATCATGATGGTGATGAATTCTCTGTTTCAGATGATAAACCTTCAGCCGAATCCTTGAAGACTTTTCATAAAACCATTAAAAAGGTAACAGAAGATATTGAGGAATTTAGCTTTAATACTTCGGTTTCCACTTTTATGATTTGTGTAAATGAACTTACCGCTCAAAAATGCAATAGTCTTGAAATTCTCGAGCCCTTAGCAGTTTTAATTGCTCCTTATGCACCTCATATTGCCGAAGAACTATGGGAAAAACTGGGAAATTCAAATTCAGTTAGCACGGCAGCTTATCCAGAATATGAAGAAAAATATCTGGTAGAGAGCACTAAAAACTATCCTGTTTCCTTTAATGGAAAAATGCGTTTCACCATGGAATTGCCATTGGATTTGTCGAAGGATGAAATAGAAAAATCTGTGCTTGCTGATGACAGGACTAAAAATAAATTAGACGGATCTACCCCCAAAAAAATAATAGTAGTTCCGGGTAAAATTGTAAATATTGTAATTTGACCCCCTGAAAAATGATTAGAATGTAGTCAAAAAGTTATTTTTTATATTTTGACCCCCTGTTTTAATTTCTTTGAGTATTTTTCGGAATCTAAAATTTCTACCTATGAAAATCGGGATTCCAAAGGAGATCAAAAACAATGAAAACAGGGTGGGGATGACCCCTGCCGGAGTACTTGAACTTACAAAACTTGGCCATCAGGTTTTTATACAATCTACCGCCGGAGAGGGGAGTGGATTTGATGATGAGGATTATCACGTTGCCGGAGCCAGGGTGCTGCCTACTATAGACCGGGTTTACGGTAAGAGCGACATGATTGTAAAGGTCAAGGAGCCAATCGAATCTGAATATGAACTTATAAAGGAAGGACAGCTCGTCTTTACTTATTTTCATTTTGCTTCCAATCAAAAGCTTACCGAGGCGATGATGAGAACCAAAGCTGTTTGTATAGCATACGAAACAGTGGAACTTCCAGACGGGACTCTTCCATTGCTCACTCCAATGTCTGAAGTAGCCGGTAGAATGGCGGTTCAGCAGGGCGCTAAATATCTCGAGAAGCCGGTAAAAGGAAGAGGCTTGTTATTAGGGGGTGTACCCGGAGTGCCTCCGGGAAAAGTCCTGATCCTTGGTGCGGGTACCGTTGGAATACAGGCCGCCAAAATGGCTGCCGGACTGGGAGCTCAGGTAACAGTTCTGGATGTGAACATGAATAAACTAAGGCATATCAATGATATTATGCCAAGCCATGTTGTTACTGAATTTTCAAATGAATATAATATTAGAAAACATATTAAGACGAGTGACCTTATTATAGGTGGTGTGCTTATAACCGGTGCAAAATCACCAAAACTTATAACCCGGGATATGCTGAAGCAAATGCAACCGGGAACGGTAATCGTGGATGTTTCGGTAGATCAGGGAGGTTGTATAGAGACAACACGGCCTACCACCCATGAGGATCCTGCTTATATTATCGATGATGTGGTGCATTACTGTGTGGCGAATATGCCTGGTGCCGTACCGCATACTTCAACCATTGCGCTTACCAATGTCACTTTGCCTTATGTGCTGGATCTGGCAGAGAAGGGATGGCAAAAAGCCTGCGAAGAGGACTCCTCGCTTGAGAAAGGCGTAAATATCGTGTCGGGTAGAGTTACCTATCAACCAATCCTTGAATCTTTTGACTGGGATAATGCTTTCGCCTGAAATAAAATTTAACTGGAATTTAGTTTCCGAACTGGTTTCTATGTAAGGTACAAATCTATAAGGCCTTCAGGAGTTGTAACCTTGATGGTCTTATTTTTTTTATCCACTTTTTGAATGAATTCATCATTCATTGGAATAAGAATTTGTTTTCCCTCTTTTTCGATTTCGAATAAAGCCTGCGCAGTAGAATCATTTATAGAAACAATTTTACCAATATTCCCGTGTTCGGCATCAACAACGTCGAAGCCAATAATTTCGTGGAAGTAGAATTTGTCATCTGGTAACTGCGGGAGCATGGAAAGTGGAAGATATACATCGGCGCCAACCATGTCTTCTGCATCGTCCTCGGTATCTATATCTTCAAATTTTGCCCTGAGAAGGGTGCTTTTATGTAGATAGGAACGCTCAATAAAAAATGGAACCAGATTATCGTTGTATTCAACGAAAACTGATTCCATTTCTGTGTAAGTTTCAGGTTCATCGGTGTCAAGTTTTATGAGCACCTCGCCTTTAAAGCTAAATTTACCAACGATTCGTCCCAGGTAGAAGCATTCTTCCTTAGTCATCGTTGATTGCTGTTTTAAGCGTCTTTTTTGTCTTCAGTTTTAGCTTCTTCTGCAGTTGCAGCTTCCACTTCTTCTTCAGCCTTTTCTACAGTAGCCTCATCTGTTGCTTCTGCTGTTGCTTCTGCTTTTGCAGCAGCCTCAGCATCAGCATCAGCCTTAGCTTCTGCTTCTTCTGCTTCCTCAGCTTCTTTGAATTCAGCTTCACGCTTAGCGTTAGCTGCTTTCTCAGCTTCAAGAGCTTTAGCTTTTTCAGCTTCCTGAGCTTTGCTTAAAGATTCTTTTTTAGCTCCTATTTTTCCTTCTTTTTCTTCTAACCATGCTTTGAATTTCTCCTCAGCCTGCTCTTCAGTCAAAGCGCCTTTATTAACACCTACTGCAAGGTGTTTCTTAAGAAGGGCTCCTTTGTAAGAAAGGATAGCACGAGCGGTATCTGTAGGTTGGGCACCGTTTTGTAACCATGTAACAGCTCCGTCTACATCAAGTTCGATAGTAGCAGGATTCGTATTAGGGTTATAGATTCCCAATTTTTCCAAAAATTTACCGTCTCTTTTTGCGCGGGTATCCGCGGCAACAATCCAGAAAAAAGGTTTTCCTTTTTTACCGTGTCTTTGTAATCTTATTTTTACTGGCATAAAAATTAAATTTTGGGGTTCACGACCCCGGTTATTAATAAGTGCGCAAAGATACTACAAATTTCTTATTTTCAATATTTTCCAGGCCTATTTTCTTTTTTCAGAAATAACTGCTTTTGGAAACTCCGCAACCTTCCAAATTATGAAGAATTTGGGTTAAAAATTTCTGAGGCTGTTAAAAGAGGTTAATTAGTGCTAAACCCTGTTAAATAGGTTGTTAGGATGGGAGTCCGGACTTATCTTTATGTATATAAAAAATAAAAAATGCTATGAGTTACTCAAAAGAGATATCCAAGAAATTAAATGAATTACTGGAGAAGAATTATGATGCTGAAAAAGGATATAAGCTTGCAGCGTCTAAAGTGAAGAATGAACAATTAAAGAAGTTTTTTACCAAACAGGCTCAGGAGCGCTATGATTTTGGTCATGAGCTTAAGTCTGAAATTAAAAATTTTGGCGAGAATCCTGATAAAGGATCAAGTCTTACAAGCGACGCTCATCGCGGCTGGATGAACCTGAAGGCGAGTTTATCTGGCGATAAGGATGAAGCGGTTCTGGAAGAAGCTGTGCGTGGTGAAAAAGCTGCGGTTGATGAGTATGAAGATGTGTTGAAGGAAGCAGATATTCCCGCATCTACCGGAAACATTTTAATGAAACAGAAAAACGTGATTGTAGCTTCATTGAATGAAGTTAAAACGCTTGAAAAAATGGCATAATGTACTGCTAGTATAAAGTCTTTCGGAAATTTTATCCCCAATGGCGCTGTATACTGAAGGAATGAAAGCAAACACCGATGCGAGCAATGTTTGATTGAAGTAGTAGTAGTTAAGTGTTCGTATCAGGCCTCACAGGATCTCTGAAATTTCAGGTTTTTTGTGAGGCTTTTTTCTGCAAAATGTTCAACGATAAATCCAGGTTTGTTACACCTCTACTTAGGGAGAGGTCGGGACTGATTTTTTCAGTTCCGAGGGAGGGGAAATAAAAAATTTGGGTTTTTAGAACTAAGGTCAAAATAGTCGATTATTCAAATTTTTTTATGGTTAATAATTCCTGAAAACTAAGTTTTAATTGAGTCATAAAGTTCCTTATTTTAGCCTCAATGATTCAGTATTCTGAATCTCTTTATTTTCTTCTGAAAAGGCATAAAACATTAAGGAATGTACCTCATTTTTGATACTGAAACCACCGGACTTCCCAAGCGCTGGGACGCCCCGTTAACTGATTCTGATAACTGGCCGCGATGTATACAGATCGCGTGGCAATTGCATGATGAAATGGGGAACCTTATTGAGAATCAGGATTATCTGGTGCAGCCGGAAGGTTTTGATATTCCTTATGATTCTGAACGTATTCATGGTATTTCCACAGAACTCGCCAGAGAGCAGGGGATTCCATTAGATGAAGTATTAGAAAAGTTCAATGAGGCACTTAAGAAATCAAAATTTGTAGTTGGTCAGAATGTTAGCTTTGACCTTAATATTATGGGAGCAGAATTTATCAGAAGAGATTTTGAGAATTCTCTTCAGGATATGCCGGTTCTGGACACCTGTACTGAAGTAACTGCCGAATTGTGTAAAATTCCAGGAGGGCGTGGAGGTAAATTCAAATTGCCAACACTTACCGAACTTCATGAATTTCTTTTTGATGAAGCTTTCGCGGAAGCCCATAATGCTACTGCCGATGTTGAGGCGACCACACGCTGTTTCCTTGAATTAATAAGACAAAGAATATATAGCATTGAGGAACTGGATGTTCCTTCAGATTATTTTGAGAATTTTTCAGAAGAAAATCCTCAGCGAATTGAGTTAATCGGGCTGAAACATATTAACCTTAAGAAGGCTTCAGATCAAATTCGCAAACGCCTTGAAAAGCAACAACCTTCAGATGATATTTCTCATGAAGAAATTCAGGAAAACCTGGAAATGCTTGATGAGGTTCCGTTCGCTCACCTTCATAATCATTCACAGTTTTCTGTACTGCAGTCAACTATAAGTATTCCTGATCTGGTAGCCGCGGCTGCCGAAGAAGATATGAATGCGGTTGCTCTCACCGATCACGCGAATATGATGGGCGCTTTCCATTTTGTGAAAGAAGTTGGTATTTATAATAAAGGTGTAAAGGACCACAATGCTGCTGCCGAAGAAAATGGTGAAGACCTGAAAAAGCCCTTAAAGGCTATTCTTGGTTGTGAATTCTTTGTTTGCGAAAATCATGCAGATAAAAGCCGGAAAGATAATGGCTACCAGGTGGTGATGCTTGCCAAGAACAAACAGGGTTATCATAATCTGGCAAAAATGTCTTCCAAAGGCTATACCGATGGGTTTTATTATGTGCCGCGTATAGATAAGGAAGTCATCAAAAAATACAAAGAGGATATTATTGTTCTTACCGGAGACCTCTATGGTGAGGTGCCGAGTAAGATACTGAACCTTGGAGAAAAACAGGCTGAAGAAGCTTTGTTATGGTGGAAAGAAGAATTTGGAGATGATCTCTATATCGAGATCATGCGCCACGATCAGGAAGATGAGAACAGGGTGAATCCTGTTTTGGTAGAGTTTTCAAAGAAGCACGATATAAAATTGGTCGCTAGCAATAACACTTATTACTGGAAGCAGGAAGATGCGAACGCGCATGATATTTTACTTTGTGTAAAAGACGGGGAGAAACAGGCGACACCAATTGGACGGGGTCGTGGATATAGATATGGTCTTCCGAATACCGAATATTACTTCAAGTCTGGTAGCGAGATGAAGAAGATCTTCAAGGACCTGCCGGAAGCGATTAGTAATATTCAGGAAATTGTAGATAAGGTCGAGCCGTTTGAGCTCGCCAGGGATGTACTTCTTCCAAAATTTGAGATCCCGGAAGAATTTCTAAGTGATGAGGATCTTGTAGACGGAGGAAAAAGAGGTGAAAATGCCTTTTTAAAGCATATCACTTTTGAAGGCGCTAAGAAGCGTTATCCCGATATCTCACCAGATATTAAAGAACGCTTGAATTTTGAATTATCGGTAATTGAAAATACCGGATATCCCGGATATTTTCTTATTGTGGAAGATTTTATTCGTGCGGCCAGGGAAATGGGTGTTTCGGTAGGACCGGGCCGTGGATCTGCTGCAGGTTCAGCGGTAGCCTACTGCCTTGGGATTACCAATATAGATCCTATTAAGTATGACTTACTTTTTGAGAGATTTCTGAATCCCGATCGTGTGAGTATGCCCGATATTGATATTGATTTTGATGATGAGGGCCGAAGCCGTGTAATGGATTATGTGATCAAGAAATATGGAGCCAATCAGGTGGCTCAAATTATCACCTACGGAACCATGGCGGCGAAGTCGTCTATTCGTGATACGGCAAGGGTTTTGGACCTTCCTCTTATGGAAGCCGACAGGATCGCGAAGCTTATTCCGAATACCAAGCTTGGGACTGTCTCTTATACACA
>JAGXII010000181.1 GCA_024635735.1 Christiangramia sp.
CCATAGTACCGATATTCTCAGTAAAAATTACGTGATGAGGGGACCCGGTATCAAGGAACAGGAAATCTTCATTTTCTGAAATTTCCTTTACGTTTTGCATATTCAGGCTCACAATTCCATCTTTTATAGTGGCTTCATGAGGTCCGTCAACTGCGGTAAATCTTGCGGAGTCCTGAATTATTCCCAGAAATCTGGCAAAGGCTACCAGGCAGCGACCTCCATTCCCGCACATACTGCTTTCATTACCATCGGCATTAAAATAAACCATTTTAAAATCATCATCCTTTTTGTCGGGGTTTTCCAGACAAATTAACCCGTCAGCACCTATCCCAAATTTTCGATCACATAGGTGTTTTATCAATTTGGTATCATTTTTGGAGATTTCACGTTCCCGGTTATCGATCATCACAAAATCATTTCCGGTACCCTGATATTTGTAAAAAGATATTTTCATGGTCATTTTAAAGTGGCACAAATATACAATAATGAATAAGAATTTCAGGGCTGTTAAAGGCTCGTTAAACTAAGGAGTCTGTATAATAATAAAATGAACTATAAGTTTAATAATCAAACAAATTACATCCGAAAATGAAAAAAATTGCAACATTATTACTTGTTTCTATCCTGGGTGGGGTTCTTACATTAGGAAGTTATAAACTTTTTTTTGATGAAGAAACCAACCAATTCTTACCCCAGGATTCTCAAACTCAAAACGCTTATTTTCCTGTAAACAATTCAGAAAATGTTTATGGAACGAACGCCGACTTTACCGAAGCGGCAGAAAAAACTGTACATGCAGTAGTGCATGTGAAGAACGTGGCCGTTTTCAAGCAACCCCGAAATATGTGGGAATATTACCAGTTTGGTAATAGTGGTGGCCGTGCCCTTCAGGGGTCAGGCTCTGGAGTAATTATAACACCAGATGGATATATTGTAACAAACAATCATGTTATTGAAGGAGCGAGCGAACTTGAAGTTACACTTAACAACAATGAAACCTATAAGGCAGAAGTAATAGGTAGTGATCCTATTACCGATATCGCCTTGATAAAGGTCGATGCCAATGAAGAACTGGATTATATCCCCTTCGGAAATTCTGATAATGTAAAACTTGGAGAATGGGTGCTGGCTGTTGGTAATCCATTCAATCTTAAATCTACCGTTACTGCCGGAATTATTAGTGCCACGGCAAGAGACCTGAATGCAAGGGATAATTCTCCACAGTCATTTATTCAAACCGATGCGGCGATAAACCCTGGAAACAGTGGTGGTGCACTTGTAAATATTAATGGCGAACTAATTGGTATTAATACCGCTATCACCTCCCCTAGTGGAAGTTATATTGGATATGCATTTGCGGTACCATCAAATAACGCCCGAAAAATTGTGGAAGATATAATGGAGTACGGCGACGTACAGCAGGGGATTCTTGGAATTAGAGGCGGAAGCATTACCCCGCAAGCTGTAAAAGAATTAGGTCTTACGGAGTCTCAGGGAGTATACGTGGGAGGAATCTCTTCCGGTAGTGGAGCTGAAAAAGCCGGAATTAAGGAAAATGATATCATTAAGAAAATTGACAATATCGACATCAAAAAATTCTCTGATCTTACCGGATATATAAACTCCAAAAGACCCGGTGATGTGGTAAAGGTAAAAATTGTTCGCAACGGTAGTGAGAAATTAGTAGATGTCACATTATCTAAACTTGAATCCTACAGTATTTCAGCCATAGGTCTTGAAGTAGCGAATGCTACCTCTGAAGAACTTGAGGGGATGGATGCCGACCATGGAGTAAAAATAAGTCGCGCATTATCTGAAAATATGCCGGCGGATGAACTTGTAGGAGGTTATATTACAGAAATAAACAATAAACCCGTTTATAATGTAAGAGATGTGGAAGAAGTTATAAATGGAAGAAGCCCCTCCGATCCTATTGTTATCACCTTTATTGATACCAAGGGTGCTAAACAAAGGATGATCTGGAGATAATTTTAATTAGTTAAGGTAGAAAAGCTCTTCCCTCACGGGAAGAGCTTTTTTATGCACAAAAGGTTTTACGAAAACGTTTGAAATATATACTTTTGCCGGAAATTTATAACAACATAACTAAAAATGGACTTTAATAAAGTTTACGAAAAAGAACTTTCTTTTCAGGCAGATCGCCGTAAAGCCACCGTGGAATTCATTAATATCGTTAGTGACCTCTGGTATGATAAATCTATTGAGCTTGTTTTATTCAGAAATCAGTTAATAAATAGAAATGTAAGCGATATACTTGATCTTCATGAATATGCAGGCGAATTTGTCGGAAAGCCAATCTCCATATTTGATTCGGTAGAAATTGCCAAAGCAATTCAGGATCTGAACCTCCCGCCCTCAAAATTAGATATAGGTAAACTCACCTACGAATATCACCTTGACGATCAAACCTACAGCAATGCATTAGCTTTTGTTTCTAACAAGCTAAATGACGCAAAAGAAACAGAACCTGTAAAACCTAAGGATGTTGTTCTCTATGGTTTTGGTAGAATTGGCCGGCTGGTTGCCAGAGAATTGATGACCAGAACCGGAAAAGGAAATCAGCTTAGGCTTAGAGCAATTGTGACGCGAGGAAAAGTGGACCAAAGCGTACTCGAAAAAAGAGCCTCTTTATTAAAAAGTGATTCAGTTCACGGACCTTTCAGCGGAACTGTGAATGTAGACGATAAGAATTCGGCTTTGATAATAAACGGCACAACCGTTCATATGATATCGGCTAACCAGCCAGAAGATATTGATTATGCTCAATACGGAATCAATAATGCATTAATTATTGACAATACCGGAGCTTTCCGCGATAAAGAAGCTTTAACGCGCCATCTTTCTTCGAAAGGAGCTACTAAAGTGCTCCTTACTGCTCCCGGAAAAGGAATTCCAAATATTGTACATGGAGTAAATCAGAAAGAATATAGTCCCGATGAGATTGATATTTTTTCAGCTGCTTCCTGTACTACGAATGCCATTACACCGGTATTAAAAGCCGTTCAGGATTCTCTAGGGGTAGTTCATGGCCACCTGGAAACCATTCATGCATATACCAATGATCAAAACCTGGTAGATAATATGCATGATAAATATAGAAGAGGTCGAGCTGCAGCGCTAAATATGGTAATTACCGAAACCGGAGCCGGAAAAGCTGTCTCAAAAGCCCTTCCAGTTTTTGAAGGAAAACTTACTTCTAATGCGATAAGAGTTCCGGTGCCTAATGGTTCCCTCGCCATTTTAAATCTGGAGGTTGAAAAAGAGACCAGTCTGAAGGATGTGAATAACATACTTAAGAAATATGCACTTGAAGGTGAATTGGTAGAACAAATTCAACATTCCGTAGATAATGAACTTGTGTCCTCAGATATTATTGGTTCCTCAGCCCCTTCTATTTATGATAGTAATGCTACTATAGTATCAGAAGATGGAAAAAATGTGATCCTATATATATGGTATGACAATGAATATGGCTATAGTCACCAGGTAATTCGGCTTGCCAAATATATCGCCAAGGTTCGGCGTTATACATACTATTAGAAACAAAAGAACCAAAAACAATAAACCCAATGCTAACGACATTGGGTTTTTTTATAAATTAATAAAAACAGAATTTTTAATTTTAAATTCTACTGATACATTATTATGTCCAGGAAAAGAAAGTTTTATATTAAAAAAAGATTTCATTTTCCCATTCTAATTGTGGTTCTTCTTCTTGCATTCAGTTTATATTTACCTTTTTGGATAAAAAAACATGTAAATCAGTTACTTTCAGATATTCCCGGCTATTATGGAGAAGTTGAAGATGTAGATGTTTCCCTGATCAGGGGCGCTTATGTTTTAGAAGGATGATACCTCAATAAAAAAACGGCTAAAACTGAAATCCCTTTTCTCAATTTTCCTGAAAGTGATATTTCCCTGGAATGGAAATCTTTATTCAAGGGTCGAGTTGTTAGTGAAATTGAGATGTTAAGCCCTGAAGTAATTTATGTTTTTGAAGATCATGAGAAAAAAGATAGTTCAGATGCTGATGTTGATGACTGGACGAAAGCCTTAACAGATCTTGTTCCTATTGATATTAACCATTTTGAAGCCTATGATGGTAAGATTGCTTTCATTCAATTGCAAACCAACCCAAATATAGATTTAAACATTAATAAGGTGCATCTCGTGGCACATAATCTTAGTAATGTTGTAGATAAAGAAAAAAAGCTGCCTTCCCCTATCTGGGCAAGCGGTATTTCCATAGGCAACGGAATGGTTTCTTTAAAGGGAAATTTAAATTTGCTAAAGCGAATTCCCGATATGGATCTGGACTTCTCAATTAAGGACGCCCAGGCAACCTCGGTAAATGAATTTACCAGACATTACGCCGGGATAGATTTTGAATCAGGAACCCTCGGGTTATACAGCGAAATTGCTATTAACGACGGATATTTAAAGGGATACGTAAAACCCTTATTGCAACATTCTAAACTTATAGGCAAAGATGAAAGCTTTCTTTCCAAGCTCTGGGAAGGTTTTGTAGGCTTCTTTAAATTTATTCTAAAAAATCAGGGGACCGATACACTCCC
Organism: Christiangramia sp.; assembly: GCA_024635735.1. GTDB lineage: Bacteria > Bacteroidota > Bacteroidia > Flavobacteriales > Flavobacteriaceae > Christiangramia. Next base: position 4,596 of record JAGXII010000181.1, read on the forward strand.
TACCAAAATTCCGATAGAAGGAGATCTAAATGATGTGGATGCCGGAGTATGGCCAACCATATTCAATATTTTTGAAAATGCCTGGATACATGCATTTAAGGGTGAAGTAGATCACAAGATCGAATTTACAGATGCAAAGAGGAAAAAAGATAAAGATTAGGATAGGACAATATTGAGTAAATCCCATTCTGAATAATTTTAAATAAGAAAGCAAAGAAAAACCTGTTGTTGTCGGCAGGTTTTTTTATTTTTGTTACACTTTAAAAGTATTAAAAAACTGATTTATAACTATTTAAATTTTTACAAAAAGCGAATACCCTACCGAAAATCTGAAATATACTAACTATATCATTCGCTCGTTGTTGTGTATGAAACCAAACAAAATCAATTCCCAGAAAATGAGTAACAAAATTTACATTCTAGCTGTATTTGTTATTGCCAGTGTATTTCAGATGAATGCCCAAACAGACAGCCTTAAAGCCGAAACTCCCGTGCAGGACGAATTCACTGCACTTATCAAGGAGTCTAATAACTACCAGGGATATAAAGTGGTAGATTATGATAAACTTATCGAGCTTCGAAACACTACAAGAAATTACATCACCGAATTAAAGGAGGAGATCATCGTTCAAAAAAACACGGTAGATCAGCAAAATGAGGAAATAGAAAAACTTAAAACTGAACTCAGTTCCACACAGGAAGACCTAAAGAGAGTTAGTGAAGAAAAAGACGCTCTTATGTTTCTGGGAATGCCTTTCAGCAAAGCAGGATATAAAGGTATGATGTGGGGCATTGTAGCCGTTTTAATTGTTATTCTGGTAGTGCTGTTCTTTAAGTTTAAAAGTTCACTTTCTTCTACCAGGGAAGCCAGGCAAAAATTAAAAGAAACCGAAAAGGAATTCGAATCTTACAGAACAAAAGCCTTGGAAAAAGAACAGCGACTGGGCAGAATGCTTCAGGATGAACGCAATAAGACCAGCGGAGCTTCTTAAATTCAGAAATCAACAAGATTTAATTTATTTTAAATGCGTATCGATATAATTACGGTAGTTCCGGATATCTTAAAAAGTCCATTTGAAGCTTCCATTTTGCAAAGAGCAATTAAAAAGGGACTTGTTGAGATTCACCTTCATAATTTACGTGATTATACCACTGATAATTATAAGCAGGTAGACGACTATCAATTTGGAGGTGGTGCCGGAATGGTAATGATGATCGAGCCAATTGATAAATGCATCACTAAACTTAAAAGTGAAAGAGAATACCAGGAGGTAATTTATATGACGCCAGATGGTGAGCGCCTGCATCAAAAAATGGCTAACCGGCTCTCTCTGCATGAAAATTTAATTATTCTTTGCGGTCATTATAAAGGAGTAGATCAAAGAGTAAGGGATCAATTTATTACAAAAGAAATATCCATTGGGGATTATGTACTCTCGGGAGGTGAACTTGGCGCTGCCGTTTTATGTGATTCCATTATACGCCTTATCCCGGGCGTACTGGGCAATGAGACTTCTGCATTAACAGATTCCTTTCAGGACAATTTACTCGCTCCTCCTGTATTTACGAGGCCCGCTGAATACAAAGGCTGGGAAGTTCCGGAGATACTTACCTCAGGGAATTTTCCAAAAATTGAAGCCTGGAGGGAAAAACAAGCTCTGGAGCGAACAAAAAGGTTAAGACCTGATCTTCTGGAAGATGAATAATTTTTTAAAAAACAGGCTTGTACAATAAAATTAATTACTTAATTTTGCACTCATTCTAAAATAACCTCTGGCGATCACCGTGAATGTTGTTTTGGAAATTACTTTAAACTATTAAATATGGAATCGTTAGTAAAATACGTTCAGGACGAATTCGTAAACAAAAAAGATCTACCTGAATTTTCAGCAGGAGATACTATCACTGTTTATTACGAAATTAAAGAGGGTCAGAAAACGAGAACTCAGTTCTTTAGAGGAACCGTTATTCAAAAAAGAGGAACAGGTGCTTCCCAGACTTTCACTATTAGAAAAATGAGTGGAACTGTTGGAGTGGAAAGAATTTTCCCTGTAAATCTTCCAGCTATTCAAAAAATAGAAGTTAATAAACGTGGTAAAGTAAGAAGAGCAAGAATTTTCTACTTCAGAGAACTTACTGGTAAAAAAGCCCGTATTAAAGAAGCAAAAAGATAATTGGATTCCCAATATTAATCAGAAAAAGCCCCTTCAGAGGGGCTTTTTTTATGAACAAAAGTGAACAAACTCTGTTTACAAGGTATTGAAAACTATAAAGTTAATTTCTTGCTCCTAAACTCGATTTGTCTTATATTTATACTTAGGAATTGGGATAATTAAAATGACAAAAGAATTTTTATTTAATCCAATTTCCTGGTAAAGCAAAGTTCTTTACATATGGTTTTTATCTTCTATATAACACTTTTAAATTTTGCGTCGTCAAAATAAGTTTGAAGGATAAAAGCCCATTTTGATTCTCTTTTAATCTCATTAAAATTGAATCATAGGAAGCAGCATACACACAAAGGCTAAAACGCTTTTGAACATCAGAGTGATAACGTGCTGTTTCTTTAGAAGCCATTTCATTTTAGCAATTAAGATGAAATGGCTTTTTTTTATAATTTATGAATTCTTAACACCAAGCAGGGGATTCGAATCTAGGATAAAAGCCCTGAAAACCGTATATTGCACGAGAGTTATTGCCCTGAATTTACAGGGCTTTCTTTTAATTATATTGGAACCAAAAACATATAGAATGTCACAAAAAGAAAAAATAATTTATACTAAAACGGATGAAGCACCAATGCTGGCCACTTATTCTTTCCTGCCTATTATCGAGGCTTATACGAAAGCGGCCGGTGTAAGTCTAGAAACCCGTGATATTTCTTTAGCCGGAAGGATCCTGGCAAACTTCCCGGATTACCTGAAGGATGATCAAAAAGTTTCTGATGATCTGGCCGAATTAGGTGAACTTGCAAAAAAGCCGGAAGCTAATATTATTAAACTTCCAAATATAAGTGCTTCCATTCCGCAGCTTAAAAATGCAATAGCAGAACTGCAGGGAAAAGGTTATGGAATCCCTGATTATCCGGATGAGCCAAAAAATGATAAAGAAAAAGAAATAAAAAATCGTTACGACAAAATTAAAGGTAGCGCCGTTAATCCCGTACTTCGGGAAGGAAATTCTGATCGCCGGGCACCGAAAGCGGTAAAAAATTTCGCAAGAAAAAATCCCCATCCTATGGGAGAATGGAGTTCCGACTCCAAAACACATGTGTCGACTATGGATCATGGAGACTTTAGATCTAACGAAAAGTCTGTTACTCTTGATAAGGCCACTACCGTTAAAATAGAATTCACCTCTAAGGATGGTGAGAAAAAAATTCTTAAAGACAAGTTAGACCTGCTAAAAGGAGAAGTTATTGATGCTACAATTATGAGCAAAAAGGCACTTCTTGAATTCTTACGTGAGCAGGTTAAAGATGCGAAAGAAAAAGATGTTCTTTTTTCTCTTCACATGAAGGCTACTATGATGAAAGTATCAGACCCTATTATATTTGGTCATGCGGTAGAAGTTTTCTTTGAGGATGTTTTTGAAAAATATGGCGACGAATTAGAAAAAGCAGGCGCCGATCCTAACAGCGGACTTGGAGATGTTCTAAATGCTTTAGATAATCTTCCGTCTGACAAACAAGCAGAAATTAAAACAGCGATTTCCAAAGATCTTAAAGAAGGTCCGGATATCGCAATGGTAAATTCCGATGCAGGTATTACTAATCTTCATGTGCCGAGTGATATTATTATTGATGCTTCCATGCCGGCAATGATAAGAACTTCAGGCCAAATGTGGAATGCTGAAGGTAAACCCCAGGATACTAAAGCCGTAATTCCTGATAGTAGCTATGCTGGTTTATATCAGGCTACTATTGAGTTTTGTAAAGAGCATGGAGCCTTTGATCCTACTACTATGGGAACAGTCCCTAACGTTGGACTTATGGCCCAAAAGGCTGAAGAATATGGTTCTCACGATAAAACTTTTGAAATGTCGGCAGACGGTGTTGTAAAAGTTACCGATGCCGATGGAAATACATTATTGGAGCATAATGTTGAAAAAGGAGATATCTGGAGAATGTGCCAGTTAAAGGATGCACCTATTCAGGATTGGATCAAACTGGCCGTGAGCAGAGCACAGGCGACTAAAATGCCTGCAGTTTTCTGGCTGGACAAAGACAGAGCTCATGATTCTGAATTGATCAAAAAGGTTAACAAGTATCTGCCTGAACTGGATACCGAAGGTCTTGAAATAAAAATCATGGCACCTACCGAGGCAACAAAATATACTTTAGAAAGAGTAAGCGCCGGAAAAGACACTATTTCAGTTACCGGAAACGTATTAAGGGATTACCTTACAGACCTATTCCCTATTCTGGAACTTGGAACCAGTGCGAAAATGTTATCCATTGTTCCTCTAATGAATGGTGGTGGATTATTTGAAACCGGCGCCGGTGGATCTGCTCCAAAACACGTACAACAATTTCTAAAGGAAGGCCATTTAAGGTGGGATTCATTAGGAGAGTTCCTTGCACTTGCAGTTTCCCTTGAACATCTCGGAAGCAAATATGAAAACGCAAAGGCAATTACTCTTTCGGAAACACTTGATGAAGCCACCGAGCGCTTTTTAAATGAAGGACGCTCTCCTTCCCGAAAAGTGAATGAACTTGATAACCGCGGAAGTCATTTTTATCTTGCATTATATTGGGCAGAAGCACTTTCAACACAAAAGAGTAATACAGAGTTAAATATTTATTTTGCCAGTATTGCCAAAATGATGAAAGATAATCAGGAGAAAATACTTCAGGATCTTTTAGATGCCCAGGGATCTCCGGTTGATATTGGAGGCTATTATATGCCAGACGAAGAAATGACTAAGAAAGCAATGCGTCCATGTGCAAAATTGAATGAAATTCTGGCGACAAAAGCTTAAGTTTTATATTATTTCTAAAAAAAGTCGGAATTAATTCCGGCTTTTTTTATTTGATTGTATTTTAGAATGCAAAGATGAAAGATTTGGTTTCAATTATAATCCCAACCTATAACAGGGCGTATTTGATTCGGCATACATTGGAAAGTGTCCAGAATCAAACTTACCCAAATTGGGAATGTCTTGTCATTGATGACGGATCTGAAGACGAAACAGAAAAGATTCTTCATGAAATATCCAAAAAGGATGGCAGGTTCAAATACTTAAAACGCCCAGAAGATAGAAAAAAAGGAGCAGCCTGCTGCAGGAATATCGGTCTGGAAAACTGTCAAGGATCTTTCATCCAATACCTGGATTCTGATGATATTATAGCGGCGAATAAACTGGAAGTTCATGTAAGTATTTTAAAGAACATGAAGGAACTTACATTAGCAACCTGCAAATGGGGAAGGTTTTATTCAAAAAGTGATGAGGTTATTATCCATGATAAAATGCCTACCTATTTCTCTACCAACCACCCAATTGAATTACTTAATATTTTCGGAAACACTTCAAGCTATCTCCCCGTTCACTCTTTTTTTACTACCATAGCTCTATCTAGAAAAGCAGGGAAATGGAATGAAAATCTTTCAAATAACGATGATGGAGAATATTTTACCAGGATTATTTTAATCAGTTCATCAGTTCAGTTTTCAAAAAATACCTGGGTACTATATAGGGCTGGGGCGAATAACCGTGTAAGTAATCTTGAAAGAAGAGAACAGGCTAAAAGTTATATCAAAGGGTGGAAAATAGTAGATAACTTCCTAAAATCATATTCAAATAAAAAAGAACATACCCTCATTAAATATGCTGCAAGAAATCTTTACAACCAATTGAAAAACAGCAAAAATAAAGACCTAATAAAAAAAGAAACCGAATTCTTTTCAAAAAGGAGGAATTCCATTTTCGATTTTTTTTTAAAAGTTCTTTATAAACTAAAGATCTGGAAACCCTTACGGAAATTATCATTGTAAAAACATATTCTAATCTTAAGTTAAACTCCCCTGAAAATTAGAAGAGCTTTCCGGCATTCCTGAAATTTGCAGGATGAACCAAATTCCGGAGGAAAGAAATAAGAAGCAGGAGAATATTATTCTTTTTGTTTTGGGAACGCTTATTGCTCTGGGACCTTTTTCTATAGATGCCTATCTTCCCGGATTTAAAAGTATTTCAGAAGATTTTCAGATCTCTGTAAGTCAGGTAGGATTAACACTTACCAGCTATTTTATTGGAATTTCATTAGGTCAATTAGCATACGGACCCATCATGGACAAGTATGGCAGAAAAAAGCCTTTACTGATTGGCTTAATAATTTATCTAATTGCCGCATTGAGCTGTATGATGTCTCCAAATCTTGAATGGTTGGTTATTTCAAGGTTCTTTCTTGCGTTAGGAGCTGCAGCTGGTATGGTAGCTGCCAAGGCTATTGTAAGAGATATATTTCCTATACACGAAGTTGCGGGAGCGATATCTGTACTCATGTTAATTATGGGCGGAGCTCCAATTATAGCCCCCACAGTTGGTAGTTTTATTATTGAAAGTTTTGGCTGGAAAATGATTTTTCTATTCCTGGCTGTTTTTTCAATTCTAATGATCATTAGTGTTTACAAATTTTTACCAGAGAGTATCACGCCGAATAGAAAAGTTGATCTAAAACCTAAACAGGTTGCTATTAACTATTTTGGAATTCTAACTCATAATAAATTCTGGAGTTTTGCTTTTTCAGGAAGCTTCGCTATTGGAGCCATGTTCGCTTATATTTCTGATGCTCCAAAACTTTTTATGGAGAATTTTGATCTTAGTCAGAGGGAATTCGGTTTACTCTTTGGAATGAATGCAGGCGGACTTATCTTGGGTAGCCAGATAAATAGATTATTCCTTAGAAAATATACTACGTTTGAGATTACCCTGTTTAATAGTGTGGTTTTAGTTATCCTTTCTATTCTATTCCTATTAAACAGTCTTCTGGGATTTGGCTTTTATACTACGGCGGGCATTCTATTTCTAATACTATTCCTTTTGGGCTTTCAGAATCCAAATACTACTGCCCTGTCTCTAGAAC
>JAGXII010000182.1 GCA_024635735.1 Christiangramia sp.
CAATAGGAGAGCTATAAGATCGGTCTTCCTTTAAGATAAGAAAACCATTTTCAAGTAATTTGAACAGGCTCATCAAATAAACTGCTTTATTATAATCGTAATTATTGGCATATTTTGCCTGATTTATAATAGGGTTCCAATGGTATACCGCTTCAAAAAAGGCATTGAAGTCATAATCTTTTGGAACATAAAGTTTAGAAACATTTCGACAACCCAGCCCGTAATACCTGAAAATATCTTCGGCAAGAGCAGAAAGTTCTTCGTTAGTTTCTTTACCCGTTAATACGGCAACAGAATTCCTGTTCTTTCTTATAATAGATGGTTTTCCGGCGAAGTAATACTCAAAATACCTCGAAGTATTATTGCTACCGGTCGCAATAACGGCATCATAATTTGTCATTTTTGAAACCCCGTCGGCAGAGTCGGGGAGGATCTCAATTTTACTTTTCCATTCGGGGGCTATAGCTTTAAGATAATCGGCAATAACAGGTAAAAGCAGCTTGTCATTAGAAGATTGTTTCACCAGTACTTTATGACCACTTACAAGAACCGAAATAAAGTCGTGAAAGCCAACCAGGGGAATATTACCCGCCATAATGATACCCACAGTTTTCGCCTCTTTTTCTGGAAGATCATAATTTGACAGCCATTTTTGAAGGTTATTTTTTGTTAAAGCTTCGCTCCATTGTTCAAAAGAAAAAAGTACATTTTCCAGAGTAAACCAGCCATTATAGTGAACAGCAGCCTCAATTTTTTCCTTCAGCAATTCAAAATATGGATCGTTATGAGGCAGCTTATCATCTTGTTCAAAACCAGATCTTTTGTATTGGCTCAAAAACCGGCCGAGGCTTTCCAATTTTTCTATACGCTGCTCAATTGTCATCTCCTTATTTGTTTAAGAACTGGATTGGGTTTAAATTTGTGCAAATTTAGAATAAAAATAAGCTATGGCAATTATAATAACCGATGAATGCATCAATTGTGGCGCCTGTGAACCGGAGTGTCCTAACACTGCAATCTATGAAGGCGCAGATGACTGGAGATATGCAGACGGAACAGATCTAAGTGGCGACATAGTACTTCCTAATGGAAAGGCCGCTAATTCCAGTGAAGCCAGGGAACCACTTAGTGACGAAATCTATTATATAGTACCCGACAAATGTACCGAGTGTGTTGGTTTCCATGACGAACCACAATGTGCAGCCGTTTGTCCAGTGGACTGTTGTGTGCCAGATCCTGCAAATGAAGAAACGCAGGAGCAACTCATGTCAAAGCAAAAATTTATGCACAACGACGATTAGTTGAATCAATTATAAAGGAAAAAAAAAGACCTGCATCGTGCAGGTCTTTTTTTTTCCTTTATAAAAAACGCTATTACTTGATCTCTACCACCTCAAGGTCAAAGATAAGATCTTTACCTGCCAAGGGATGATTTCCATCAACCACAATAGAATCTTCTTTTACTTCTTTCACCACAAGGTTCATTTCGCGACCGTCGGGGCTTTTAGAAACCAATCCCATTCCTGGTTCCGGCTTAATTTCGTCAGGCAACTGGCTCTTGTCAACTTCCTGAATTAACTCTTCCCTTGGAGCTCCATAAGCTTCTTCGGAAGGAATTTCAATGGTTTTCTTTTCGTTCTCTTTCATGTCGAGCAAACCTTTTTCAAAGCCTGGGATCAATTGTCCCTGTCCCATGGTAAATTCGATTGGCTCTCTTTCCAAAGAACTATCAAAAACCTGCCCATCGGTAAGCTTTCCGGTGTAGTGTACTCTTACAGTGTCATTTTCTTTAACCTGACTCATAATAAATATTGTTTATCAATTAAAATTCGGGAAATGGGAATTAAACAGAAAATAAAAAGGATAGACCTTCCATGTGCTGAGAAATACTCATTTCGAAGGTGCAAAGGTATCAATTATAAGACGGACGACCAAAGAATGACCCTCTTAGTCAATTACACCTAAAAAATTGTAGGGCAGGTCAAAATAATTAGAAATAATTGGAGTTTACTAACGTAATTTAAAATTCTCTCTTAAAGGAGGGTTAAGACTGAAGCTATAAATTGTAAAATGCCTTATTTTTTAGTATGTTGGTATTAATGTTCTCTATTAAACTCATTCTAAAATGTCTGGTACTCCCTCTGGTTTTTGTGGTTGCTCTAGGAAGTTGCGAAGAACCCGGAGTTGAAAATATTAATTTAGAAGATTGGGAAAAGTTAACCGTTACGGCTTCTGCCTACAATTCTCTAAAGCGACAGGGAGAAGGAAATCCGTTCATAACGGCTTGGGGAGATACTCTCCATGTAGATATCCAATCTATTGCTGTCTCGAGGGATCTTATTAAAAGAGGACTTAAATATAAAACCCCTGTCAAAATTGAAGGTTTTGAAGGTTTTTTTATTGTTAATGATAAAATGCACCCCAGGTGGAGGAACAAGATTGACATCTACATGGGGGTAGATAAAGAAAAAGCCCTAAAGTGGGGAAGAAGAAAGGTAGAAATTGCCTTTCCCGAAATAGAAAAACCGAGAGAGAAAAAATTAATTACAGATGGTAAAAGTAACTAAGAAATACATCAATGATTTTGTTGAATTTTTTAAAAAGCATGTTTCCAGAAGCCACCCCGATTTTCCTTTTTACCTCTTAATTTTCATTGCATTTTTAATTTTTGTTCTGGGTACAAATATTTTTGTCGAATTAACTCAGCAGGTTCAAGGAGAGACTATTGACGATTTCGACAATAAAATAACCGACTTTGTCACCTCTTTTAGAACACCTGCACTTAACCACTTTTTCCAGTTTGTAACAGATCTGGGGGATGTGTATGCTTATATAATAGCGACTACCATTGCCGCTATCTTCTTCTTTTTTAAGCTAAAAAATAAAAAATTCATTCTTCAACTGCTAGGAGTAGTTATTCTATCGGCTTTAGCTAATATGGCCTTAAAAGAAGCTTTTAACCGTGCCCGTCCTACTATTGAACACATGGTAGTTGTAGAAACTTTGAGCTACCCAAGTGGTCATGCTATGAGCGCCATGGCTTTTTATGGCTTTCTTATCTATCTGGTTTTTAAAATCAAAATGAGTAAATGGCTTAGGCTGTTTCTAGCAGTTCTTTTCTCTGCACTTATAATTTTTATTGGCCTTAGCAGGGTATATCTTGGAGTACATTTTCCATCGGATGTTGTAGGAGGATTTGTTGCAGGATTGATATGGATCGCCTTTTGCGTGGTGCTTTTCAATATTATCGACCTCTTAAGGCAAAGGGATATACGGTATAACAGTAGGGAAGAAGAGGAGGAGAATCTGGAGACTGACTGATATTTTCTTATATTTTTGTTAGAGACCGACTCGGTATAAAATCAAATTTCTATCTTTCTTTAAATCTTAAAATGAGCCCTAGAAATTTTTATAATTCTACAGCCTATATGGTTGTTGAGTTTATATTATTCTTTGTCTTTTTCCCATTTATAGCCAATGAATTTCTTGATGGCTGGTATAAAATTATTCCACTTTTTATAATTGCATTTTTTTTCCTTTTTCTGATGTTAAAGGATCCATCCTTCGACAGGAAAGTGCTTACAAGGTTTAACAGGGATTATCTGGGGAAAAGTATTGCCAGAATGATTGTTATTACTCTTCTTCTGGTGTGGTTTACGTTTTGGATCTTTCCAGAGCTTTTCTTTGTGTACCCTATAGAAAACTTTGAGAGTTACGTCATTACCTTTTTTTTATATCCGGTAGTATCAGTTTTTCCACAGGAGATCATTTATAGGGTTTATTATTTTCACAGATACCACAAGGTAGTACCTGAAAAATATCTTCTAATGTTGAGTAACGCCATCATTTTTGGATTAACTCATTTTATTTACGCCAATTGGGTTGCACCCATTGCGACATTTTTTGCCGGCTGGATATTTCTTTACAATTATTACAAAACAAGGAGTTTACTCAACGTGAGTCTGGAACATTACTTCTATGGTCTTATTATGTTTACCATAGGATTTGGATATTTTTTCCAATAAAAAGACCATTAGATTCCAAGGTTAGATAAGAGCCACCAAAGGATTATAAAAACTATTATGGTGCCAAAGCAACCACATCCGGTTTTTCCTCCAAGTTTTTTGGCTCCCCAACCTGCCAATAGGGCTCTAATGATCTTTCTCATAGCAATTTTTCTTTGTGTAAAAATATGTTTAACACGCATTCAGTGTACAGGGTTTAGGATATGTTTAAACAAAACCTATAAACCTTTATTAAAATGACATTTTTGAGTAACTTGAAAACAAAAACAATGGAACGATTTATTTTACTTTTGTTTTTATGCGGAATAACAGTAACAGGACAGGAACAATCTATAGCTCCTGAAATTAAACTTACCGGCTTTAGTCACCCGGAGTCTATTATCTACGATGAAGCAAGTGAATATTTCTATGTCTCCAATATGGCAGACAGAACAGAAGGAGATGGTTATATTTCAAGGATCTCCCGGAAATGGAAAAAGCAGGAGCATGACTGGGTTAAGGGATTAAATGATCCTAAAGGACTCGTGGTTAAAGGTGATCGGCTTTATGTCACCGATGTTACTGTTTTAGTTGAAATTGATCTCAATACAGGAGAAATCCTTCGCCGTATTCCGGTGGAAGGCGCACAATCCCTGAATGATCCGGCTATTGATGAGAGGGGAAATATTTTCTTTACAGATCTTGCCGGAAACAGCATTTTTTATTTAAACGAAACGGATGAAGTCGTTTCCTGGTTGAGTAGTCCAGAACTTGAGAAGCCTAATGGATTATGGGTAACCCCGGAAGTAATTCTCGTTGCCGGATGGGGTGAAGATCAAAATGGCAACTTTCTTAAGGCTGACCGCACTACAAAAGAGATCAGCAGGATATCGATGGAAGGGATCGGGAATATGGATGGCATACAGCCAAAAGGTAGTGAGGAATTTTTTATCTCAGATTGGGCCACGGGGAAGATATATTCTATTGATATGAACGGAAATCTAACAGTAATCCTTACTTCAGAAAAAAGTTCGGGGGATATCCTTTATCTCGAGGATGAAAATAAACTCTATCTTCCAATGAACCATCAGAATGAGATTTGGATCTATAATTTGAAATAGTTAAGTAGATTTAATCTCGTTCATTAACTGGAAGGCCTGATTCACGTATTCCTTTTCCAGAAAAATCGTAAAGTAGTTGGAGGTAGAAATAATCTCGTAAACAGGAATTCCTTCGTAAGCCAGCAGCTTAAAAATATAAAAGTTAAGACCAACCGTTTTGGTGTTCTTTTCGGGGAGCGCGATGGTAATGGAGGATAGTTCTTCAGAAATACTTACTAACTGCTCCTTAATAAAAATCTTTTCGATGATGGGCTGAAGGCTCGTAGACACAAGAAAGTTGCTTTCCTGGACGTTGCTGGAATAGTTTAGAAAAATTCCGGTGCGATCTTTTATTTCATTTAGAAGATCGGCTTTACAGGCAATGATGTTCTGACTATTCAAATAGGTGTATTCTGTAATTCCCGAGCGAACTATCATATCTCCAAGTTCCCGGAAATTCTTTGCATTAAACTTACTTCTCTTTGGATGATACCTGCGCAGAGCCATAATTATTGAACCCTGTTTTACCGGTTTCCTCATTTCCTTTTCCACCTCTGGTTGTAAATCGGCCGCCAGGGAACTAAAGTTGATAATATTACGGGCAAGTGCATCATCCAAAAAAGGTTGATGTTTTATAATGTCATGTACACAGGTACTTATCGTCTTCATTGTTAAATAATATACAATTTGTGCAAAGGTATAAAAAAGAAGTTATTTTTTTTAATCTCCAACCTCCAACTAGTAATTATGCAATCTGAATCTGATATATGAAAGTTTTAAAATTCGGTGGTACTTCTGTTGGCTCTGCGGAAAGCATTCGTAACGTTAGGGAAATTATATTAGCCCAAAAGGGCCGAAAAATAGTAGTGGTTTCAGCCATGTCTGGAGTTACCAATACCCTGGTAGAGCTTTTTTCATCTATGAAGACTGGAAGGATAGAACAGGTTGAAGAGCTTATGTTGGGCCTTAAACTCAAGCACCTTAACCTCATAGAAAAACTTATCGAGGGAACAGAGAATAGGCGAGTAGCCCAAAACCGCTTTCTGGAAATCTACCAGGATTTGGAGGAAGCACTCAAGGTCGAAACCATTTCTGAAGCTGCTGTTGTTACTTATGGAGAAAGCTTTTTAAGTCTCATTTTCTCCCATTACC
>JAGXII010000183.1 GCA_024635735.1 Christiangramia sp.
CTGCGGTACCTATACTGAATATAAAATAGTAGGGGAAGTCGCTGCCGGCGATATGAGCGAAATAAAATTGAAAGAAGGGGAAGCCGTTCGCATCTTCACCGGTGCAAAAATTCCTGAAAATACTACCGCAGTAATAATGCAGGAAAAGGTCTCAGTTAATGGCGACAATCTCCTTCTTGAGGCAGCACCAAAAGAAGGTCAGTGTATCCGCAGAAAAGGAGGAGAATTAAAAAAAGAGGAGGTTGTTTTTGAAAAAGGTTACAGCATTACTCCTTCCGGCATAGGTTTGATTGGAAGCCTAGGAATCGAAACAGTTGAGGTCTTTAAAAAGCCAGCCATAAATTTAATTACTACCGGGAATGAATTGATACAGCCCGGAAAGCCAAAAGGAGAAGGCCAGATCTATGAATCCAATAGCTATGCAATTGCTGCGGCTTGTGAGAATTTTGGTTTTCACTGTCAGGATAAAAAACAGATCGAAGATGATTTTGAAGCTATAAAATCAGGAATCAAAAAATCCCTGGAAACTGCAGATTTACTGATACTTTCCGGAGGAATTTCGGTTGGGGATTATGATTTTGTAAAACAGGCGCTGGAAGAGAATGGAGTAGAGGAACAGTTCTATAAAGTTTTTCAGAAACCCGGAAAACCTCTGTATTTCGGAAAGAAAGGAGATAAGTTTGTATTTGCCTTACCGGGAAATCCGGCATCTTCACTTAGTTGTTTTTATGTTTATGTGTTACCCTTTCTTTATCAGTTAAGCGGATTAGATAAAAACGGACTCGATCGATACTCATTTCCACTTTCGCATGATTTTGAGAACAGATCTGACCGTCCTTCCTTTTTAAAGGCGAAGATCAGTAATTCTCAGGTAGAAATCTTGAACGGGCAAAGTTCTTCGATGATACAGTCTATGGCGCTGGGCAATGCCCTGGCCTTTCTGGATGCGGAAACCCCGGTTAAAAAAGGGGATCTTATCGAATGTCTCCAAATTTCATAATATGCCCTTAGAATACCTCCCATTTATCTTTTTCTTTATTGCCTTATTTTATAGCTCGGTGGGCTTTGGAGGCGGATCCAGTTATCTGGCAATTCTTAGCCTGGTCCTAACCGATTTTTACGAGATACGCTCTACGGCACTTATCTTGAATATCTGTGTAGTGACAATAGGTACAATCGTTTATATAAAAAACGGGGTTTTGAAACCAAAATTGATATGGCCATTTTTTGTTCTAAGCATTCCAATGGCATATTTGGGAGCACAGATAAAGCTTTCTCAAACGGTATTTTTCCTGATCCTGGGAAGCGCTTTGGTTCTGGCCGGGATCTTTATGAGCTTAAGATTTGTAAAAGGCAAGTTAGAATCTCAGGAGTTCTCTAAACCAAAGAAATTTCTTCTTGGAGGCAGCATAGGTCTGCTTTCAGGGATTTCGGGAATAGGCGGCGGTATTTTCCTGTCACCGGTATTAAATCTTCTTAAATGGAAGGATCCGAGGATCATCGCTTCCCTGGCTTCGGTATTTATTCTGGTGAATTCGGTAGCAGGGCTTATTGGTTTAAATGTCGCCGGGACTTTTCATCTGGATTATAATCTTATTATAAAACTTATTATTGCGGTAGTTCTTGGCGGAAGCCTGGGATCCTATCTTTCCAATAAGAAATTCAACCTGAAGTTTCTGGGAATATTAACTGCTATTCTTGTTTCCTATGTAGGTCTGAGGTTGATCTTGTTATACGGATTTGGAATTAAGATTTAAATTAATTTATGCGTGATTTGTAAATTGCTTAAAAATAAAAACACCCTCAAAAGGGTGTTTTTATAGTGTAGGTTCAATGCAATCTACTAATTTGAACCTTGATTTGGCTGAATTTGTCCGCAGGCCACTGGAAGAGTTACCTGATAATCTTTATCTACAGTCAAGCCATGTAAAACAATAGCTCTGTTCTGAAGTGGTGTAAGATCTGTATTCACTCCGTCTTCATACTCATAAGTCATTGTGAAATTAATATTTCCGTTTTCATCGGCAACAGGAAAGGAAAGTTCATCCTGTGGATCCATGATTAGCGGAAGTTGAATACCTCCGTAAAAAGGAGCTCCTTCACCAACGCTTACTAAATTATCATTATTTGAATCTGCCGAGGTGGGAGGACAGGTAGAATTTCTTTTATTATCTACAAACCCATGTATATGTTGCGGATGAAGTTTTTCCGGTTCCAGACCTGAAGCAGTAATATTCACTGTAAGGCTGCTGCCTTCCAGGATAAGTTCAGCCGTACCTGAGACTCCGGAATTATTCAACTCTCCAAATTCTACCATATACATTTTTGCTTTAGACCCGTTATTGGCAAGTTCATTCGGGTTGATGTGGGCATCTGCCACTTTCAGATCATCCTGCATAGGATCTTCTTTAGAACAGCCTACAGCGAAAATCACTACTGATAATACTAACACTTTAAAAATCTTGAAATTTCTCATAATTAAATTTTTTAGTTCACTAATATTTACGGAGTTAAGAATACTGCGGTTCTCCATAAAACGTTAATATTCAGTTAAATATAATTTGTGTAGGAAAAATAGTTATGCTTGAAAAAGAGTAGTGTCGTTAAAAGACATATGAACCGCTTTTATAGAGAAAGTGATAACAACTATCTCTAAAAAATAATATCCAGGCTTTAAATTTTTACAAATCCGGAAGCTTGATATAATGTTTAGGTTCAGAAAATATTAGAATAACGCTGATAGAGTCCCCCGAATAAGTCTGTAATTTTTAAGAGGATCAGTTTTATAAAGGAATTAAAAACAGGTTTAGCAACACCCGGTTTTGTTTTGGATAGGAGGACAGGGCACACTGCCGTAGGAACAATAGACACAGCAATCTCCTTCTTTGGGCTTTAAAGTTTTCCCGCAAGCTTCACAGGTATAAAAGAACTGGCAGGCGTTCGCAGGCATGACTTCGATTTTGCTGTGACCGCAATGCGGACAGGTGATTTTAGATTTAAACTCAATTTTCATGATGAAACTTAGTAATTCATATTGACAAATTTTAAAATTTTACGGGTAAAAGCTAAAGTTTGTCTATTAATTTTTGTTGAAATGATTTTACTCGTCTGGCCAGAAAATTATATACCATATAGAAATTTACAAAATTATTTTTCAAAAGATTTTCCGGATTAATCCTTGCGTTGGGCTGGATTAATCCCTAAAGGAACAATTAATTATCTCCTCTTTCAGCTTCTTTTAAATATATATCGATAGATTTTTTAGTCTTAACAAAAGTTAAATAAAACTAAAGCTATTATAAATTAATAGTAATACTATTAATTTAGCGCAAAATTTAAATAATGTGGATAAGCTTTTAGAAAATATCAATATTACCGTCAACCCCGAGTTATATCTTAAGAATCCGGAATCCAGTGAATTAGGTAAAAATATTGTGGGCCATGGAATTCTTTTGATCGATGAGATTGGATTCGAAAAGTTCACATTCAAAAAACTGGGTGCTAATATTAAATCGAATGAAAGTTCGATATACAGATATTTTGAGAACAAGCATAAGTTCCTTGTTTATATCACTAACTGGTATTGGGGCTGGAAGGAATTTCAGTTAACGGTTTCAACTTATGGAATAAGCAATCCTCATGAAAAGCTCCTTAAAGCTATAGAAGTAATAACCCATCCGGTGGTAGAAGATCTTCGTTTCAGGCATATCAATGAAGTTACACTCAATCATATTATTATTAATGAATCATCCAAGTCTTACTTAACTAAAGAAGTGGATTCTGAAAATAAGGAAGGGTATTTTTCGATTTATAAAAGGCTGGTTAACAGGGTGTCTGACATGATTAGGGAAGTGGCTCCTGAATATGGGTTTTCACTGAGTCTTGCCAGTATGATCCTGGATGGCGCCTTGCATCAGCATTTTTTGAGAGATCATATCGCTTCGATCACAAATTGTAATAAGACCACCACCGCTTCAGATTATTTTAAGGATCTGATGGTGAAAACTTTAAAAATGGAAGATAATGGCTGAGGATAAATTAACCACCTGGCAAAGATTTACAGGCCTTCTGAAGCTTGAAAAGAAGGATTTTCTTCAAATATTATATTATGCGATTTTCGCAGGATTGGTGAATCTTTCGGTTCCTTTAGGAATCCAGGCGATTGTAAACCTTATACAGGGAGCGCGAATCACTACTTCCTGGATTGTACTTGTGACTCTCGTAACAATGGCCGTAGCGTTTGTTGGAATCTTGCAATTAATGCAAATCAGGATCCTGGAAAATATTCAGCAGAAAATATTCACTCGCGCGTCTTTCGAGTTTACTTACCGGTTTCCCAAGATCAAAATGTCTGAACTTAAGAATTTCTATCCTCCAGAACTGGCTAACCGATTCTTTGACGTGATAACCATCCAAAAAGGTATTTCCAAACTGGTCCTGGATTTTCCCGCTGCACTGCTACAGATAGTTTTCGGGTTGATCCTGCTTTCTTTGTATCATCCTTTCTTTATTTTATATGGTCTTCTTCTGGTGTCACTTATTTATCTCGTTTTTCGTTTTACGGGAAGAACGGGTCTAAAAACAAGTATTAAGGAATCTAAAATGAAATATCGAATTGCTCACTGGATACAGGAGGTCGCCAGAACTCTTATCAGTTTTAAAATTTCAGGTAAAACCCAGCATGCCATTAATAAAAATGATGCTTTGGTAAGTAAATATCTGGACGCCCGTGAAAGTCATTTCCAGATCCTGAAGTTTCAATTTATCCAGATGATCGTTTTCAAGACCCTTGTTACTGCTGGATTACTGGTTATAGGCGGTTTACTGGTTCTTAATCAGCAAATGAATATTGGTCAGTTTGTAGCTGCGGAGATCATTATTCTTTTGATCATAAGTTCTGTTGAGAAAATGATTTTAGGACTTGAGAACTTTTATGATCTTCTTACATCCCTTGAAAAATTGGGAGAAGTGGTAGACAAAGAACTTGAACCAATAGGGGGCGACCATAGTTTCGCTGAGAATCCTTCTTTGGAAATAGAACTAAAGAATATTGGTTTTATAAGTTCAGATGGGAAAGAAATTCTGAAGGATATTAACCTAACCATAAAGCAGGGTGAAAAGATCCTTCTAAAAGGGGCAAATGGTTCTGGAAAATCCATTCTGCTAAAGATCATTGCCGGGCTTATTGAACCGCATAGCGGAACCATCTATGTGAACGGAATATCTCTTAAGAACATAGATCTTAATTTCTATCATTCCCTGCTGGGTGAATCACTTACAGAGGAATCAATTTTTGAAGGAACGATTCTGGAAAATATAACATTTGGAGACGACTCCATAGGCCAGGCTGAGATTTATGAGGTTCTGGAGAAGACCGGACTAAAAGAATTTGTAAGACAGCAAACCGATGGACTCGAAACTGCAATTTATCCTGGTGGTCTACAACAGCCTCATACCATCTCTAAAAAAATAATTCTTGCACGGAGTCTTATTAGAAAGCCTAGATTGTTAATTCTCAATGAGCCATTACATCAGGTTGATCGGGAAGAAGAGATCAAGATTCTGGATCATTTATTTAATGCTGAAAATAACTGGTCTATCATAGTTACGAGTCGTGACGAAATTTGGAAAGAGCGATGTGATCGCACTATCCTTATTGAAAATGGTGTCATTCAAAATAAAGACTGAAGATTATGCTGAATATCACTAAGAACTCATTAAATGAAAAGGTAGACATTACCGGGTATGAGGCCGGCAGGAAGGTTTTTCATTCGAAGCATTTTAAATATTTTAATCTATTCTTGAAATTCTTTGCTGCCTTTGGGCTTATTGCGCTTTTCTTACCCTGGACTCAAACCATTTCCAGTACAGGATCAGTAACTACTCTTTCTCCTGATAAGCGACCACAGACCATTCAGTCTGCCATTCCTGGCCTGTTCCAGCTTCAATTCCCTTTCCTCACTCAAAGCTTCAAGTTGAGTGTTAAGCGCTGATAATTTTTGATCATAGGAATTCAGCGAGTTGGATTTGGCTTTTACCTGATCTCCTGTTCTTTCAACCAGCGA
>JAGXII010000184.1 GCA_024635735.1 Christiangramia sp.
AAATACTCTGGGCATCATCTCCTACCACACATATATTCTGAAATTTATCTGAAAGTGCTCTTACGATAAGATATTGTGAATGATTAGTATCCTGGTACTCATCGACCAGAATATATCTAAACCTGTTCTGATATTTATGGAGTACATCCGGAAAGCGATTTAAAAGCTCATTGGTCTTCAGTAAAAGATCATCGAAATCCATCGCTCCCGCCTTAAAACAGCGGTCTACATATTCTTTATAAATTTCGCCTAGACGAGGTTTCTTAGACATCGCATCGGCTTCCTGAAGCTCAGGATTCTGGAAATAAGCCTTAACGGTAATCAGGCTGTTTTTATAAGAAGAAATTCGGTTATAAACCTGCTTGTATTTATAAACATCCTTATCAAGCCTCATATCCTTGATGATCGCCCGGATCACACTTTGAGAATCCTGCGTATCGTAAATAGTAAAATTGGAAGGGTATCCCAGTTTATCAGCTTCGAATCTAAGGATCTTGGCAAAAACCGAGTGAAAAGTTCCCATCCACAGGTTTTTTGCCTCGCTGCTGCCCACAATTTTAGAAATACGCTGTTTCATTTCCCGGGCCGCCTTATTGGTAAAAGTAAGAGACAGAATATTAAATGCATCTACTCCCTGATCCATTAAATAGGCGATCCTGTAGGTAAGCACCCTGGTTTTACCGGATCCTGCTCCGGCAATTACAATCATGGCCCCATCTTTTTGCAGCACCGGAGCCCTCTGTGCATCATTCAATTCAGCTAAATAAGCTTCCAAATTTTCTCCGTTTTATTAAAGCTGAAAGGTAACTAAAATGGTCAAAAAAGGAAACCAGAGTTATATCGTTTTTTGAACAATTCAGCATCTACAACAAACGATGCAGGATATTTTAATATATTTAAAAAAAATTCGCGGAATACAACGGTTTCACACAACCGTTTATTTTCAGAATATAGATTAGAACCCTTTAATTCATAGAAAATGAAATATCTATTTTATCTGTCTTTTTTCATAACAGCATTGCTACAGGCCCAGAATTCGATTCCTGAAAAAGAATTTGAAAACATTGAAGATAAAGTTATTGAATGGCGCCGGGAAATTCATGAAAACCCTGAACTTTCCAATCGTGAATTCAAAACTGCCGAAAAGATTGCCAATCATTTAAAAGGTCTTGGGATAGAAGTTAAAACCGGAGTTGCGAAAACCGGAGTAGTAGGAATTCTAAAAGGAAATAATCCAGGAAAAGTGGTTGCTTTACGGGCAGATATTGACGGACTTCCTGTAACCGAGAATAACGACCTTCCATTTAAATCTGAAGTAAAGACGGAATTTCTGGGTGCTAAAACCGGGGTAATGCATGCCTGCGGACATGATACTCACACAGCTATCCTGATGGGAGTCGCTGAGATTCTTTCAAAGCATAAAGACAAAATCAACGGAACCGTAAAATTTATTTTCCAACCTGCAGAAGAAGGGCCACCTCCGGGAGAAGAAGGTGGAGCTGCCCTGATGATAAAAGAAGGGGTGCTAAAAAATCCTGACGTAGATGCTATTTTTGGTTTACACATAAATGCAGGTACTCCTGTAGGAACGATTAAATACAAACCAGAGGGAACTATGGCCGCTGTTGAAAGATTTGTTATTAATGTAAAGGGTGTTCAGGCACACGGATCGGCACCATGGAGCGGAGTGGATCCTATACTTATTTCGGCAAAAATCATAGATGGCCTGCAAACCATCATCAGTAGAAATACCGATTTAACTGAATCTGCCGCTGTTATTACCGTTGGAAAGATTACCAGCGGCGTTCGCTTTAATATTATCCCGGAAACGGCTGAAATGATAGGAACTGTAAGAACCCTTGATCCCGAAAATAAAGCGCTGATTTTAAAACGCATGCGCGAAATGGTACCTGCTATCGCGAAAGCATATGGAGGAGATGCTACTATTGAAATTCAGAATAATACGGCCATAACTTTTAACGATCCTGAGCTTACCAGGGAAATGCTACCTACTCTTAAAAAGGTTGCCGGAGAAAACAACGTACAGCTAATGAAGGCGACTACAGGAGGTGAAGATTTTTCTTTCTTTCAGGAAGAAGTACCCGGGTTTTATTTTTTCCTTGGAGGAATGCCTGTGAATGGAGAGCCAACAAGACACCATACTCCTGATTTTTACATAGACGAAAGCGGACTCCTTCTGGGAGTAGAAACCATGACACAGTTAACACTGGATTATTTAAATTCTGAATCTACTGTTTCTAAATAATTTTCAATTTTTCTATTTGATTACTAATGAACCAAACTGAAATTCTCGATTTTTTATACCCTATTCTTCCTGCTCTAATTGTGGGAGTTGTTGCTTTTTACTTCTTTTATACCTATTCTAAAAATGAAGAAAACCGAAGAAGATTTTTAATCCTGAGAGAAAATCAAAAAACGGCTCTTCCAATTAAACTTCAGGCGTATGAGCGTATGGCACTTTTTCTGGAACGTATATCCCCGGGGAAAATATTATTCAGAGTAAAACCTGCTTCAGAAGAAGCTGATTTATACGCCAACTTACTTATAGGAAATATTGAACAGGAATTTGAGCATAATCTAGCACAACAGATTTATGTAAGTAACGAATGCTGGGACTATATTAAAACTTCAAAAAATGCCACGATTGGCATGATAAGAAAAGCTGCGGCAAAAGATGAAGTACAGAATGCCGACCAACTAAGAGAAATAATATTAAAGAGTTTAATGGATAAGCAATCTCCTACAGATGCCGCTATCTCCTATATAAAGAAGGAAGTTAAAAGCCTAACCTAAACCAGGAAGATCTGGAAGCTTTGTCTTCCATATCTTTCTTCTCGGCATATTCATACCCCTGCTGCCACCATTTAGTCATAGCTTTCTTATTAAAAACCAAAGAGTTTTCAGTGAGTTTGGTAGGCGTATAATAAATATTTAGTTTCACCTTCTTATTTAAAGCTGCAAGCTTCCCTTCTACTATATCGTGGTATTCTACCTGATCGAGTAAAAAACCAAAAAGATTTATCATCAGGGAAAAAGGGTTTTTGCCAAGAACCTTATTATATTCCATATTTTCAGCTTCAAGGATAATGGCATCCACTTCTGTCGCTCCACGACGTATCGCTTCCCTGATTGGAACCACGCAGCCCAGTCCGCCATCAGCATACTCAAAACCATTTTTTTTTGCAAGGCTCATAAATGGTATATAATTGCAGCTTATCCAGATCCAGTCACAAAAATCATCATATTCAAATTCGTGGATAGACTTATATTCCACTCTGTTCTTAGACAAATTAGAAACAGTCACGACCACATCTCCTATCTGATTTTTCAACTCCTGAAAGTCCAGGTGCGAAAAATTCTTTCTAATATTTCTTTTTAGAGCTTTACTTTCCCCGAATGTTCTCTTCTGCTTGATAAACTGCCAGAACATATTAAAGTAGTTAATAGTGACATATTCCCGTCCATCTTTCTTCTTTACCACAAAGGGATTAATGCTAAAGATTTTTCGCTGCGTTACATTAGTATAGATATCATAAATCTTTTGAATATTACCAGCTGCAAGATGTGGAATAAGAAGGCTTCCGGTAGAAGTTCCCAGGAACAGGTCATACTTATGTTTTTTTTCCTGGATAAGATATTGAGCAATACCACCGGCAAAAGCTCCTTTGCTTCCTCCTCCAGATATAACCAATGCACGCATTAAGGTTCAATTTGATTAAGTTCTTTATTCTGATGTTTTGCAAATTCATAACCGCTTTCCCACCAGGCCGTCATCTGCTTTTCATCAAAAATAAGAGAATTCGTTGTCAAAACAGTAGGGGTATAATAGAAATTGAGGATTGCATTATTATTCGCAGCCGCAAATTTTCCAATTTTAATATTCTGTGTTTCTATTCTATCCAGCATAAAAGCAAAAAGATTAGTGATAAGAGAAAACACATTCTTGGAAGGTAACCGGTTAAAGTAGGTAACTTCAGTTTTTAGAATAATAGCATCCACCTCGGTAGCCCCGCGACGTAAAGCTTCTTCAATAGGAACCATAGACCCCAGCCCTCCGTCTGCATACTCACATCCATTTTTAGTAACAAGACTCATAAATGGCGTATAATTACAGCTTATCCATATCCATTCGATAAAAGATTCATAATCGTAATCATTAATAGATTTATATTCTACCTCATTTAAAGATAAATTGGAAACAGTGACAATGATTTCCTTTGGACCGGCTTTAAGTTTTTCAAATTCCTCCCGGGTTAAAGTATTAGCAATAAGTTTTTTCAGGTTAAAGCTATCTCCAAAGGTTTTACGGCCCCGAATGAAGTTCTTCATCACATTAAAGTGATTGATGGTAATATTCTCATACCCATGCTTTTTCTTGATCAAAAAAGGCCTGCTGCTAAAAATACTGGACTGGTTCACTGAGGTGTACACTCTTTTAATCTTTTCGGCCTTTTCCAGCGCTAAATGGGAGATTAGCAGGCTGCCTGTGGAAGTACCCAGATAAAGATCGTAATCCCGGTTTAAAACTTCTGTGAGGTATTGGGCTACGCCTCCTGCAAAGGCTCCCTTACTACCACCACCCGATATTACCAGTGCCCTCATATTACCCCATTAGTTTAGATCTAAGATAATCAGTTTCCTCCTTATTCATAGATTGAGCAATATTTTCAAGCTTTGATCTGTATTCCTCATTCTTAAGCAACTCCAGCAGTAAATCCCTGCAATATTTTTTGAAACGCCAGGTATGATGCTCAGTACCCTTTACCAGATTTTCCAGGCTGGACCTGTCAAAAGTTCCAATTTGATAAAGGTATCCAAAAGCATTTTCTCTTACCTCAAAAGGCATTGCACTACTGGTATATCCTGAAAGTTCTTTATAATAATCACCGGCTTTTTCCGGCTCGTATTCCGGAGTTACAAGATTTAAAGTTAACCAAAGCATTCTTATATTCTTATTATAAAAGCCTTCTATCCCTCTTGTCTTCTCAAAATAATATGTTCTGCTTTCAGGAAATCGTTCCCATAATTTGTAAAGTGCAGCTTCTTTAGTAAGATATGATGCATCGCCCAGCAAAGTCTCAAATTTCTCCTTCATTTCCTGCAGAATATCTTTCATGGTGAGAGCTATAGCCTGCCTTACATATAAGTTATTGCTCTCAAAAGCCTTTGTGTAGAGATCTATCGCCAATTCTGAATTTAATCCTGAAAGCTGATGCACTACCTCCTGGCCTATATAGTCATTTACCGGAAAATCCAGTGCCTTATCCAATAGCTCGTATTTTTGTGAGAGTGGGGTTTCCCGCAAGGCGGCAATATTGAGATAATTCCTTATAAATTCTGATTTTTTTAATGATTCCAGGGCTTCCGAAGCTTTAAAAGCCGACTGCCGCAGCCAGTCGTTTACAAACTGACTGAGGTCCTGACCTGAAGCCATTTCCATTTCAGCGATAAGATTATCTGTTTCCGCATTTTTAAAACTGTATAATTCGAGATAATTTTTAACCCCTTCCTTAAAAGCCTTTTCGCCAATTTTCTCTTTGATAATATGTAAAGCCCAGGCTCCTTTTTGATAATAGGTTAATGATCCGGAATTTGAACTAAGAATCGCCTCTCCTTTTCCCGAATCGCTCAGTTCCTTTAACTGTTCCGCAGTCTCAAATAATTTCCAGTAATAATAGTCCTCACCAAAAAGTTCCTTTTCTGCCAGCAATGCGTAATAGGTTGCAAATCCCTCATTAAGCCAGTGATGTTTTCCGTTTTTTTCTGTTACCAGATCCCCAAACCACTGATGGGCCAGTTCATGTGCATTAACATTTACAAAATTCCTGTCCTTATAACCTATAGAATCGGTCATCATAGAATTGGAAAAAATAGTGGTCCCCGTATTCTCCATTCCTGCATATAAAAAATCCAGTACCGGAATTTGTTTATAATTTTGCCATGGATAGGGCTCCCCAATCTCCTTTTCCAGAAAGTCAAAGATTTCCTTAGAGTATCGATAGCTAGGCTCAACCATTTGGGAATCCTGAGGACGATAAAATAGCATTATGCTATCCCCAGTTGCTGAAGATATTGTTTTATGATCATATTTTCCGGCAGCAAACGCCACGAGATAACTGCTCATAGGCTTTTTCATATCATATTCCCATAAGGTCACCGAATCGTTAAGCTGCTCTTTATTCTTTAAAATTCCGTTTCCTATGAGTTCATAACCCGAAGGAAACTCATAACTAAGATCAAATTCCAGTTTTTCCTGCATATCATCGAAACTCGGCAGCCAACTGGAAGTATATTTACCCTGCCCCTGTGTCCAGACCTGCCGGTTTTCTTTGTCAATTTCAGGAGAATTCCAGTTGATAAAATACAAACCGGATTTTGGGTGTGTTGCAAATTTCAGCTCCAGATTGTTTTTTGAGGAAGGCCGAAAGGAGTGGATAATGGAAACCCCGGTTTCATCTACCGAAAATTTTACGGTATTCCCATTTAAAAGTATATCAGAAAACTGCATGTGCCGGCCATCAATATGCAAAGTATCGGCTGCCTGGATTACATTAAATTCATAGGAAATATTTCCTTCAACACGTGTTTTAATCGGAATTATTTGCACCTGAGCTTCAGCATGTGTAAAGTCGAAAAAATCGGTTTGTGAGTATTTTTTTTCCTGAGCTATAAAGACAACTGAGTAAAAAAAGACCAGAAAGGCTAATTTTTTATGCATGTAAGTTTGAGGAATATCTATTGCAAATTACGAAATTGAATATTCACAACATAAATTTTATAACTTAAAGGAGCTTTCTGAAAATGCCTTTACAAAATATCCCCCTGATTTAATATCTTCGTTTTTATGATTCAGAATCTTTTGCAAACCCCCATCGAATATTTAAAAGGTGTTGGCCCAAACCGTGCCGATTTGCTAAAGAAAGAACTGAATATTCAAACCTACCGGGATCTCATCAATTTTTTTCCCAATCGTTATATCGATAAAACACGCTTTTATAAGATCTCCGAGCTGCAGCAAAACAGTTCAGAAGTACAAATAGTCGGTAAAATAGTCCATATTAAAACTGTTGAACAAAAAAGAGGAAAAAGACTGGTCGCCGACTTTATAGATGATACCGGCCGAATGGAACTGGTATGGTTTCGCGGCCATAAATGGATAAAGGAAAATATTAAGCTCAACACTCCCTATGTGATATTTGGAAAAACCAACTGGTTTAATGGAATGTTTAGTATGCCTCATCCTGAAATGGAACTGGTCTCCGATTATAAAAAGAATCTAAGAACGGCGATGCAGCCGGTTTATCCTTCTACCGAACTGCTCGCGAAAAAGGCAATCACCAATCGGGTGATCATGAAACTTATGCAAGAGGTGCTGCAGCAAACCGGATTAAAATTTTCGGAGAGTCTTAATGCAGATTTGATAAACGAACTTAAACTAATCTCAAAATCTGAAGCTCTTTTTAATGTTCATTTTCCCAAAAGTCAGGAGTTACTTTCCAGGGCACAATTCCGGTTAAAATTTGAAGAATTATTCTTTATTCAAATACAATTATTGAGAAGAAATTTACTGCATAAGCAAAAAATAAAGGGCTTCAATTTTGACAAAGTGGGAACCAATTTTAACGACTTCTATCAGCATCATTTACCCTTCGAATTAACCAACGCGCAGAAGCGTGTGATAAAAGAAATTAGAAGTGATTTGGGTAGTGGCGCTCAAATGAATAGGTTACTTCAGGGAGACGTGGGTTCCGGAAAGACAATTGTGGCTCTAATGTCAATGTTTATAGCACTTGACAATGGATACCAGGCCTGTTTAATGGCGCCTACTGAAATTTTGTCAGTCCAGCACTATAATGGATTAGTGGAATTATGTAAAGAATTGAATACCAGTATTTATATTCTCACAGGTTCAACCAAAACTTCAAAAAGAAGGGAGATTCATGAAAAACTTGAAAACGGGGAAATAGACATCCTCATCGGGACGCATGCATTGCTCGAAGATAAGGTAAAATTCAAGAATTTAGGACTCGCAATTATAGACGAGCAACATAGATTTGGAGTTGCTCAGCGAGCAAGGTTATGGAAAAAAAATAACATCCCTCCGCATGTTCTGGTAATGACCGCCACCCCTATTCCAAGAACTCTTGCAATGAGTTTATATGGGGACCTCGATATTTCGTTAATTGATGAATTACCACCGGGAAGAAAACCGGTAAAAACGGTTCATAGATTTGACAGTAACCGGTTAAAAGTTTTCAGATTTATAAAAGAAGAAATTC